>NZ_KV832491.1:0-43877 GCF_001837455.1 Streptococcus sp. HMSC068F04 | reverse complement strand
AAGTATGCACTTAATTTGACAATTCAAGGGTAATAAAAAAACTCCTAAATGGAGCTTTCAATTAGTTAGCCAATTTAGCTGCAAGACGTGATTTATCGCGGCTTGCTTTGTTTTTATGAATCAAACCTTTAGAAGCGGCTTTATCGATGCTAGCTGATGCAGCACGGTAAGCTTCTTCAGTTGGGTTAGCGTTGAATGCTTTAATAGCAGTACGCAAAGCTGATTTTTGTGCTGAGTTTTTTTCGTTTTGTTTAACGTTAAGTTCAGCGCGTTTGATAGCTGATTTAATATTTGCCAATGTTTTCACCTCCAAAATTTATCTAACTATGTCATTATACGTTATTTTAGGCCCCTTGGCAAGCTTTTTCTATTTTTTTAAGTGGATGAAGTCGATTTTATGATTGTCTCCCTTGTGAAGAATGAGTTCAGCTCGACTTCGTGTAGGTTCGATATAATTTTCCAGGTTAACCAAATTGATATCACGCCAGGTTTTTTGTGCTAAAGATAAAGCTTCATCCTTGCTAAATTTAGTGAAACGATGGTAGTAGTTGTTTTCATCTTTTTTGGCGAGCTCAAGAAGGGTTTGAAAACGTTCGAGATACCAGGATTCGATATTATTAACTTCAGCGTCAATGTAGAGAGAAAAATCAAAATAGTCACTCATGTAAAGTCGTTGGTTAATAGGGTTTTGGAAAACATTAATCCCTTCGATAATTAGAAAATTGGGCTGTCTGATTTCTTGGGTAAGTCCTGGTACAATATCATAAATTTCATGAGAGTAAACAGGAATATTGACATCACCACCATTTTTTATAGTATCTAAAAAATTGAGAAGAAGTGGCATATCGTAGGACTCAGGGAACCCCTTACGGTTAAGGATGTCTTTTTCTTTCAAGACTTGGTTAGGATAGAGAAAACCATCAGTTGTCACAAGTTCAACTTTAGATTGGGGGAAGGTACGTTGCAACAAGAGTTGGAGCAAACGACTGGTAGTGGATTTGCCAACAGCAACTGAACCAGATACCCCGATAATAAATGGACGGTTAGTCTGTGATTTTTGTAAAAAGATACTCTTAGAGAAGGTCAGGTCGTTGGCAGTTTTCTGATAGATTCGAATGAGGTTGATAAGAGGTAGATAAATGTCACTAACTTCTTGCACATCGATCTTATCATTAAGGCTTCGAATGGAATCCAGTTCTTCTGCAGTCAATGGGGCATTGTCCTCTTTATGAAGGCGCTGCCATTCCTTACGTGATATCGTTTCGAAATTGATAAATTCATTTAACATAAATAACATTATAGCAGAAAAAAAGGTCGAATGTAAGCCTTGTCATTTCACTAGCCTTACTTTAGTATTTATGATACGATAAAGAAAAAGTACTATCTAGAAGGAAAAAATAATGTCAAAAATGTATTATGCTGAGACGCCAGATGCGGCTCATGATATTCATGATTTAAAGGTTAATTTATTAGGAGAAAGTTTTCAGTTTTATACAGATGCTGGGGTTTTCTCTAAAAAAATGATTGATTTTGGAAGTAAAGTGCTTTTGAGTGCATTAGATTTGGAAGCTGGCAAAACGCTTTTAGATGTGGGTTGTGGCTATGGTCCTCTCGGTATCAGTTTAGCCAAGGTCCAAGGAGTTAAAGTCACTATGATCGACATCAATAGTAGGGCGATTGATTTAGCTAGACAAAATGCTCAACGAAATAAGGTTGAAGCTACTATCTTCCAATCAAATATCTATGAAAATGTCACTGGAAGTTTTGACTATATTATTTCTAATCCACCTATCCGTGCGGGTAAGAAGGTGGTTCATCAAGTTATCGAGGAGGCATATGATTATCTCAATCAAGGTGGTAACCTAACTATTGTTATTCAGAAAAAACAAGGTGCTCCGTCAGCTAAGGCTAAGATGGAGGATGTGTTTGGTAATGCTGAAGTCGTTAAAAAGGATAAAGGATATTATATCCTTAGAAGTGAGAAAATATGAGAACAGTTGATTTAATTGAAAAGAAAAGAGATGGTGGCGAGTTAAGCACAGAGGAAATTTCATATCTCATTAATGGCTATGTGTCTGGGGACATCCCAGACTATCAGATAGCGGCCCTGGCGATGGCGATTTATTATCAAGGTATGTCTATTCGTGAAATCCATGATTTGACCACTGATATGGTTGCTTCAGGCGAACAATATGATTTGTCAGAAATTCCAGGTGTTAAGGTAGATAAACATTCGACCGGAGGCGTTGGTGATAAGGTAACCATTATTCTGATGCCGCTTGTAGCTAGCTTTGGTGTCCCAGTGGCTAAGATGAGTGGTCGTGGTCTCGGACACACAGGTGGAACGATTGACAAATTAGAGTCTATCAAAGGCTATCAGGTTGAGCGCAGCAAGGAAGAGTTCATTCAGCAAGTTAAAGACATTGGGATTTCCCTCATTGGTCAGTCTGAGCATTTGGTTAAGGCTGATAAACTTCTTTATGCCTTGCGTGATGTCACTGCAACAGTAGATTCCATTCCTCTAATCGCAAGCTCTGTTATGTCCAAAAAGATTGCAGCAGGCGCTGATAAGATTTTACTAGATGTTACTGTTGGTCAAGGCGCTTTCATGAAAAATATGTCTGATGCTGAAAAATTGTCAGAGACCATGGTTGCATTAGGCCATGAGGTCAATCGTGAAACGATTGCAGTTATTACAGATATGAGTCAGCCACTAGGTAAGGCTATTGGTAACCGTTTAGAAATCACTGAGGCTATTGAAATTATGCAAGGTAAGGGACGTGAAGATATCACTGACTTTATCTGTGAGTTGGCTGAGATTCTATTAGATTTGGCTCTGGTTGAAGCTAGCCAGGAAGAAATTCGTCAGCACTTAGTGGGTGGAAAAGCCCTTGCTAAGTTTGAAGAACTCATTCAAGCTCAAGGTGGTGATTTGACCGATCTTTATCGTCATAGCAGTGCTCCTGTCGTAACAGATATTCATGCTCATGAAACAGGTTACATTAAAGAGTTACCTGCTATGGCATTTGGAAAATTTGCCATGCAATTAGGAGCAGGTCGAGCTACGAAGTCAGATAGTCTTAATTATGAAACAGGAATTGTATTTGAAAAGAAAGTTGGCGATTCTGTAACTCAAGGAGACCTTATTGCCAAGGTCTATAGCCAAGAAATTTTATCTGAAAAAATGCTGACTGAATTCGAAAAAAATGTTATTATGGGTAGTGAATGTAAAGAAACGACAGAAATATTAAAGATAATTCGCTAACCCTTAATTTAATTCTAATCAAGGAGTTTGTTTATGTCTGTTAATAGCTATATTGACCATACCTTACTAAAAGCTGATGCTAATAAAGAACAGATTCTTGCCCTAATTGATGAGGCTAAGAAGTATGAGTTTGCCAGTGTCTGTGTTAATCCAACTTGGGTCAAAACGGCAGCTGAATTGCTAAAAGATAGTTCTGTTAAAGTTTGTACAGTTATTGGTTTTCCTTTGGGAGCATCGACCTCCGCAGTTAAGGCTTTTGAAGCCAAGGATGCTATTGCCAATGGGGCAGATGAAATTGATATGGTAATCAATATCGGTGCTCTTAAATCTAGAAATCTTAAATTAGTTGAAGACGATATTAAATCTGTTGTTGAAGCTAGTGGAAGTAAACTTGTAAAGGTTATTATTGAAACTTGTCTATTGACTGATGAAGAAAAGGTAGAAGCTTGCCAATTAGCAAAACTGGCAGGTGCAGATTTTGTGAAGACATCTACAGGGTTTTCTACTGGTGGTGCTACCATTGAAGATATTGAACTTATGCGAGAAGCTGTTGGTCCTATTATGGGAGTCAAGGCATCTGGTGGAGCACGTACACTTGAGGCGGCTAAAGCCTTTATCAAAGCTGGTGCAACCCGTATTGGTACTTCGTCAGGAGTGGCCATTATGAAAGGGCAAGAAAGTCATGATAGCTACTAAAAAAGAGCAAGTAATAAAAGCAGCACAAGAAGTAGCTGAAAATGCCTATGTTCCCTATTCTCGTTTTAGAGTTGGAGCAGCATTGATTACAAAGAATGGGGACATTTTTCAAGGATGTAACATTGAAAATGCCTCATTCGGACTGACCAATTGTGCAGAAAGAACAGCTATTTTTAAGGCGGTATCTGAAGGATATAGAGACTTTGAATGTCTCGCAGTATACGGAGATACCAAAGAACCTATTTCACCGTGTGGTGCTTGTCGCCAAGTTATGGTCGAATTTTTTAAATCAGATTCTAAAGTGATTCTTATCGCTGAAGATAAATCGACAGTCGAGATGACAGTCGGAGAGTTGTTACCATACTCTTTTACGGACTTACAATAGTCTAGTTGTTTTATTCTTTATTAAGCAAGTTTTCTTGCAAGTTATAGGAGGAGTGTTCAAGATGAAATTGAACAAGAAAATTATCGGGCTTGGCCTTGTTGCTGTTGCGGCACTTGGTCTTGCAGCATGTGCACGTGGCGGACGTGGCGGATCATCAGCTGATTCAAAAGTTAAAGCTGCTATCGTTACAGATACTGGTGGGGTAGATGATAAATCATTTAACCAATCAGCGTGGGAAGGACTTCAAGCGTGGGGTAAAGCTAACAAACTTAAAAAAGATTCTGGCTTCACGTACTTCCAATCTGGTTCAGAGTCTGACTTTGCAACAAACATGTCTTCAGCACAAAGTCAAGGCTACAACCTCATCTTTGGTGTTGGTTTCGCTCTTCATGATGCAGTTGCAGATGCAGCCAAAGAACATGAAGATGTGAACTATGTAATCATTGACGATGTTATTAAAGATCAAAAGAACGTTGAGAGCGTTTTGTTTGCCGATAACGAAGGTGCTTACCTTGCAGGTATCGCAGCAGCTATGCAGACAAAAACAAATAAAGTTGGTTTCATCGGTGGTCAAACATCAGACACAATTACACGTTTTGAAGCTGGTTTCACAGCGGGTGCTAAGTCAGTAAAACCTGATATCGATGTACAAGTTCAATATGCTGAATCATTCTCTGATGCAGCTAAAGGTACAACAATCGCTTCAACAATGTACGCTTCAGGCGTTGACGTAATCTATCAAGCTGCTGGTGGTACTGGTACTGGTGTCTTCACAGCTGCTAAAGAAGTTAACGAAAAACTTGATGCTGACAGCGATAAGAAAGTATGGGTAATCGGTGTTGACCGTGACCAAACAGCAGAAGGTAATTACACATCTTCAGACAAGAAAAAATCTAACTTTGTTTTGACTTCAACAATCAAACAAGTTGGTACAGTTGTTAAAGATATTGCTAACGGACAAGTCAAAGGCGATAAATTCGAAGGTGGTAAAACTAAGACTTACGGTATCAAAGACGGTGGTGTTGACATTGTAACGTCTAATCTTCCTTCAGATATCAAGGATGCAGTAGAAAAAGCTAAAGAACAAATCAAGAATGGTGAATTGAAACCAACTGATGGTCTTAGCAAATAATAGTTAAGCATAAGTCTTTATAGAGCTTAAACTGAGACAATTTTTGTCTCAGCAAAGGGAAGCAGTTAATGATCCCCTTTGCTGAAATTAAAATTATTCTGAAAGGAGATTGTATGACGAAGCCAAATGTCATTGAGATGCACGATATTACCAAAAAATTTGGTGAATTCGTGGCAAATGATCATATCAATCTTGATGTGAGACAAGGAGAAATCCACGCCCTCCTCGGTGAAAATGGTGCAGGTAAGTCGACTTTAATGAATATGCTTTCAGGTCTTTTGCAACCTACGAGCGGAACCATTAAGGTTAAAGGACAAGAGGTGACCATTGATTCACCATCTAAAGCAACGAAACTGGGGATTGGGATGGTTCACCAACACTTTATGTTGGTTGAAGCTTTTACAGTTGCTGAGAATATCATTTTGGGTAGTGAGGTAACCAAAGCTGGTGGAGTACTTGATATGAAGAAGGCTATCAAGGAAATTACTGAACTCTCTGAAAGATATGGTCTTGCAGTAGATCCAACTGCCAAAGTAGCAGATATCTCTGTTGGTGCTCAACAACGTGTTGAAATCCTTAAGACTCTCTATCGTGGGGCTGATATCTTGATCTTCGATGAACCGACTGCGGTATTGACTCCGTCTGAAATTACTGAACTTCTAAACATTATGAAGACCTTGGTTAAGGAAGGTAAGTCAATTATCCTTATTACCCATAAGTTGGATGAAATCCGTGCAGTATCTGATCGTGTCACTGTCATTAGACGTGGTAAATCAATTGATACAGTAACGATTGAAGGGTCAACAAATGCTGACTTGGCTGAAATGATGGTTGGCCATCAGGTTTCCTTCAAAACAGATAAAATTCCTTCAAATCCAAAAGAAGTTGTTCTTTCTATTAAAGATTTGGTGGTTAACGAGAACCGTGGAGTTCCTGCTGTTAAAAACCTGTCATTGGATGTTCGTGCTGGTGAAATCATCGGTATTGCCGGTATCGATGGCAATGGTCAGACAGAACTTGTCCAAGCGATTACAGGGCTTCGTAAAGTTAAGTCAGGTGATATTACTATCAAGGGTGAATCGATTATTCATAAGACAACTCGTCAGATTACTGAAATGAGTGTTGGTCATATTCCTGAAGATCGTCACCGTGACGGTATGGTTCTTGAAATGACAGTAGCTGAAAATATTGCCCTTCAAACCTACTACAAGGAGCCAAATTCGAAAAATGGTATCTTGAACTATAATGTTATCAATGCTAAAGCTCGAGAATTGATGGAAGAATTTGACGTTCGTGGTGCTGGAGAGTTGATTGCTGGTGGTGACTTGTCTGGTGGTAACCAACAAAAAGCTGTTATCGCCCGTGAAATTGACCGTGACCCAGAGCTTCTTATTGTCAGTCAACCAACTCGTGGTCTTGACGTAGGTGCCATTGAATACATTCGTAAACGTATTATCGCTGAGCGTGATAAAGGTAAGGCTGTTATTGTAGTCAGCTTTGAATTGGATGAGATTCTTGATATGTCAGACAGAATTGCAGTTATCTACGATGGTGCAATTCAAGGTATCCTAAATCCTGCTGAAACGAATAAGCAAGATCTTGGTATCCTAATGGCTGGTGGACAATTGAATAAGGAGGAAGCAAATGTCTAAGAAAACACAAAATTGGGCAGTTCCTTTGATTGCTGTCCTCTTGGGAATGTTGATCGGGGCTGTATTGATGTTAATCTTTGGTTACGATCCATTCTGGGCTTACTATGATCTCTTCAGTACAGCCTTCGGTTCTTTGAAAAATATTGGTGAAATTCTTCGTGCCATGAGTCCCTTGATTCTTATCGCACTCGGATTTTCTGTAGCATCTAAAGCTGGTTTCTTTAACGTTGGTTTGCCTGGTCAGGCTTTAGCAGGTTGGACTTCGGCTGTATGGTTTGCATTATCATTTCCAGAATTACCAAAAGTAGTTTCAGTTTTCTGTACAGTAATCATCGGTCTAGTAGCTGGTGGTATCGCTGGTGCAATTCCGGGTATTCTTCGTGCTTACTTGGGAACAAGTGAGGTCATTGTAACCATCATGATGAACTACATCATTTTGTATGTGGCAAACAATATTATTCGCTTTGGGTTTACAGCTGATATGTTGCGTTCTTCAGAAGCATCTAACAAGGTTGTAGCCTCAGCTAGTTATCAAACAGAGTTCTTATCTCAAATAACTGGTGGTTCGCGTTTCAATATTGGTTTCTTCCTTGCTCTTGCTGCTGCCTTCTTAGTTTGGTTCTTGCTTAAGAAAACAACAACTGGTTTTGAAATTACATCTGTAGGTCTTAATCCTCATGCATCAGAGTATGCAGGGATGTCATCTAAACGTGTTATTATCATGTCAATGATTATCTCAGGTGCTCTATGTGGTCTTGGAGGAACAGTAGAAGGACTTGGTACATTCCAAAATGTCTTCGTTCAAAACGCTTCATTGGCTATCGGTTGGAACGGTATGGCGGTTGCGCTTTTAGCGTCTAACTCACCTATCGGTATTCCATTTGCCGCCCTCCTTTATGGTGTCTTGTCTATTGGTAAGAGTGGTATGATTGGCGTGCCACCTGAAATCATTGATGTTGTTTCAGCCTTGATTATCTTCTTTGTTGGTGCTAACTACATCATTAGATATTGGGTTCGCCCTCGTCATAAATCAGTGAAAGCTAAAGGAGGACAAAACTAATATGGACTTTATTACAATTATAGCCTTGATCGTTGCCTCTATGTTGAAATACTCAGCACCATTGATTTTTACAAGTATCGGTGGAACTTTCTCTGAACGAGGCGGTATCGTAAATGTCGGCCTTGAAGGAATTATGGTAATTGGTGCTTTCGCAGGTGTTCTCTTTAACTTGACTTTTGCAGAAAGTTTTGGAAATGCGACACCTTGGATTGCTGCGATTGTAGCAGGTCTGATTGGTGTTCTCTATTCATTGCTCCATGCGGTTGCGACAATTAACTTCCGTGCTGACCATGTTGTCTCTGGTACAGTTTTGAACCTTATCGCACCATCTTTGGCAGTATTCTTGACACGTGTTATCTATGGTGCTGGTCAAACACCTGCTATCAGTCATAACTTTAAGACTGTATCATTCCCAATCTTGGATCATATCCCTTTCTTGGGTAAAGTTTTCTTCACTAATGTTTCTTTGGTAGCGTATGTTGCTATCTTGGTTTCAGTAGCATCATGGTGGCTTATCTTCAAGACACGCTTTGGTTTGCGACTTCGTTCAGTTGGTGAGCACCCACAGGCAGCGGATACACTTGGTATTAACGTTTATCGTATGCGCTACTATGGCGTTATGATTTCAGGTTTCCTTGGTGGTGTTGGTGGTGCGGTATATGCTCAATCCATCTCTAACAACTTTGCTGTTACAACAATTGCAGGTCCTGGTTTCATCGCCTTGGCTGCTATGATTTTTGGTCGTTGGAGTCCAATCGGAGCTATGCTCTCAAGTTTGTTCTTTGGATTGTCACAATCATTGGCAATCATTGGAAAACAGCTTCCACTCATTTCACATGTACCAAATGTGTATTTGCAAATAGCACCATATATCTTGACAATTATTGTCTTGGCTGCTTTCTTCGGTAAAGCCGTTGCACCTAAAGCAGATGGTGTTAACTATATCAAATCTAAATAAACACACTACAGTGTTTCGGATAAGAAGGTCTATCGGCCTTCTTTTTTATTCGAGAAAAAAAGCTTGTCAGTACTTACTAAAGTAGGTGTAGACAAGCTTTTGTTTTTATGAAAAATGTGGGTTAAAGACCTTTTCATGACCAATAGTGGTGTCCCATCCATGACCTGGGAAAACTCTGTAGTGGTTAGGAAGTGTAAAGAGTTGTTCTTTAATACTAGTGAGTAATTGTTCGTGGTTCCCTGTTGGAAGGTCCCAGCGTCCAATTGTTTCTTTAAAGAGGGCATCACCAGAAAATACAGTTTCTTCTTTATCAAAGATAAAAGAAACACCTCCAATAGAGTGTCCTGGGGTTGGAACAACTTTAAACTGGAAATCCTCGATATTATAGTCCTGAGTGAAATCGAAGTAGTATTCTGCCGGATTGACAATAACGTCTTCCATATCGTCATGACGTGGTAGTCCAGATAAATTATGAATAGGATTCAGCAACCAGTCTTTTTCAGCTTCGGCAACGTAAACAGGAGGATGATTGAAGGCTAGGCGGACTGCCTCAACACTCATAATGTGGTCGTAGTGTGTATGTGTTAAAAGGATAGCAGCAACTGGTTTGTCGATTGTTTTAAGTTCAGCTAAGATGCTAGAAGTATCGCTTCCTGGATCAATGACTAGACAGGCTGTATCGTTTTCTAAAATATAGGTGTTTTCCTGGGCAACAGGATTTAAAATTCGTCTTATTTTCATAGCTCTAGTGTAGCACGAATTTCAGGCTTTTTCCAATATCAGAATGATGGCTTTGTCTTTTTTTGGTGCTTTGGATATGCTATAATAAGGTCACTATGAGTGAAAAAAACACGAATAAATATGCCATTGTTGACTTGGAAGCAACCTCCGCTTCTTCAACGGCTAGTATTATACAGGTGGGAATTGTCATCATGCAAAATGGTCAGGTGATTGACGAATTTGCGAGTGATGTTAACCCACACCAAGAACTCGATGATCACATTATTCATTTAACAGGGATTACCGATCAGCAGTTGGCTCAAGCCCCAGATTTCTCAGAAATTGCTAGAATCATTTTTGAACTGATTGAGGACTGTATTTTTGTTGCCCATAATGTTAAATTTGATGCCAATTTGCTTGCAGAGGCTCTTTTCATGGAGGGCTTCGAACTAAGAACTCCTCGTGTGGATACTGTCGAATTGGCTCAAGTCTTTTATCCGACGTTAGAACAATATAAGCTATCTCATTTATCCAAGGTTCTTAATCTTGACCTAGCTCAGGCCCATACCGCTATTGAAGATGCGAGAGCGACCGGACAGCTTTTGTTTCATTTGATGGATAAGATTGCCAGCTTACCTAGACAGACCATTGAGATGCTGTTGACCTTTTCAGATAATCTTCTTTTTGAGACTGAATTGGTTATTCGTGAAGCTATAAGAGGTCAAAATTTAGGCCTTTCAAAAGAATATGTCATGCTTGAAGAATCTGGAATTGTTCTTCGTAGACCTTTGACTTATAAGTCTGAACGAAAACTGTCTCAAGATTTTGATACCAATATTGCTCTCTTAGATTTGGAGTCACGGCCTAAACAAAAAGAGTTTGCTGAGGCAGTAAGAAGGGAGCTTGATAATACTGATATTTCCATGATTCAGGCTCAGACTGGAATTGGGAAAACCTATGGCTATTTGCTTCCCTTGTTGGCGCAATCTGATGTAGATAAAGTGGTGGTGGCTGTTCCGACCAAGCTCCTTCAAAATCAGATTATGAATCAGGAAGCTAAAGCCTTGTCTGCTGTCTTTAATATTAACTTTCATAGTCTCAAAGGACCTCAGAATTATATCAAGTTAGATGCCTTCTACCAAACTTTACTTCGTCAGGATAGTAACCGTTTGGTTAATCGTTACAAAATGCAACTTTTGGTTTGGTTGACTGAAACAGAGACAGGGGATCTTGACGAAATCAGACAGAAACAGCGCTATATGGCTTATTTCGATGAGATTAAGCACGATGGTAAGTTAAAAGCTGACAGTCTTTTTGCTGAATATGATTTTTGGCAACAGTCCTACCAAAAAGCTCAGGAAGCTAGGGTAGTTGTAACCAACCATGCTTATCTGTTGACTCGTATGGAAGATGATCATGATTTTGTTCGAGGAAAGACTCTTGTGATTGATGAGGGGCAAAAGATGGTTCTGGCTTTGGAACAATTTTCACGTCATCAAGTCAATCTTACGGTCCTTTTGCAACATATTCATCGAATTCTTGATAGTGGTAGTCAAAGCTTGCTTCAACAACGCTTGCTCGAAAATCTGCAGTTTGAAGTTTCTCATCTAATCCAAGAACATCAACAATTTCCTCAGAAGCAGTATAATCGCCAGCAATTAGATCGTTTGCTACAAACCATTTCTGAACTGGAAGGTGAAAGTGATTTGATGGAGATGTTGTCTCCACTGAAGACACCGCTTTACAGCCATTTCTGGCTTGAAACAGATTATTATCAGGAACATCGTGTGACTTATTTAAAGGCGTCACGCCAAGAGCTCTTAGAGCTTTCTGCTTATCTACCAAGTGCCCAAAAAGTGATAATTGTTTCAGCAACTATTGATGTGGGACCTGATGTAGATGTGGCTGATTTGTTGGGCTTAGATCAAGTACGCAAGGTTAGCCTCCCAATGGATACTTTACCCAATCAAGCTATTTGGATTGATCAAAGCATGCCTATTATTGGTATTACTTCTGAGGAAGAGTATGAAGTTGCTCTTGCAAAGCGTCTCCAGAAGCTATCTGAAATGGACTATCCAATTTTAGTACTATTTACATCTCGAAAGAGTATGATGGCTGTTTCAGATTTATTGGATCATAGGGAAGTTCGTCACCTAACTCAAGAGAAAAATGGGACTGCTTTTAATGTCAAAAAACGTTTTGACAGAGGTGAGACCAATCTCCTTCTGGGTATGGGGTCGTTCTGGGAAGGTGTTGACTTTGCCCAACAAGATAGGGTAATTGAGGTTATTGCACGTCTGCCGTTTGACAATCCTAAGGATCCTTTCTATCAAAAGATTGAATCTTGGTTTTCTAAGCAAGGAAAGAGCACCTTTGATAGTTACAGTCTTCCCATGACGGTTTTACGTTTTAAACAAGCTATTGGACGTGCTCAAAGACGTCCAGAACAGCGCTCGGCTATTCTTCTTATGGATAATCGCCCGCTCGTTAAGAGTTATGGAAAACTATTTCTAAAAGAAGTCACACAAGAAGTGGCGCTTAAGCACGCTAAGTTCGAGGAAGTCAAAGAGGATATTCAGGATTTCTTAGAAAAAGAAAGTTAACTTTTTCAAACTAACCTTTTCTATGATTACTCAGGCTTTATGAATTTTACTGACTTATAAAAAAGATAGACTTAATTGCTCAATACTAGCTATATTGCTATGTAAAGATTTATCATTTTCTGATATAATAAATTCAGAAACTTTTTTAGGAGGCATTATGCGTAAACAACGTTCACCCTGGACCAAAAAGCAACAGTTCATTTTTGGAATAATTGTAATCGTTGTGACCTTAATTGCCTCTTTGACTGCTATTCTTATTGTAGCGACTAAGCCTTATGTAGACGCCGAAAAGAAGGTTATTGCCATAGCAGAGAGCAAAGCAGATATTAAGACTGTTACTGAATTTGATATCTACCATGGTGAGGCTACCTATTACGGGCTTCTTGGAAAGTCTGGTCAAGGTGAGAAACTGGCTGTTATCGTGAGTCATGATTCAGGTGAGGTTGATATCTACAAGCAATCTGATGGTATAAGTAAGTCAGTGGCTAAGAAAGCTGCTAAAGCCTATGGTGCTAAGGAGATATCCTATGTCCACCTAGGAAAATATGGCAAAACTCCTATTTGGGAAGTGAAGTCAGGAACCCAGTATTATCTGGTTGATTTTATCTCAGGTCAGGTTATTAAAGTGGAAGGACTATAATGAAATGACAAAATTATCAAATCGTGTATTACAAATGGAAGAAAGTGTTACTTTAGCTGCCAGTGCGCGTGCTAAAGCTCTTAAAGCTCAAGGGCGTGATATCTTGAGTTTGACACTTGGTGAACCAGATTTTGTGACACCTAAGAACATTCAAGATGCTGCCATTGCCTCTATTGCAAATGGTAAAGCAAGTTTTTATACCGTGGCTTCTGGACTTCCAGAACTTAAGGATGCGATTAGCACTTACATGGAAAATTTCTATGGTTATGCTGTAAAACCAAATGAGGTTGTTGTCGGCACTGGTGCGAAGTTTATCTTATATGCTTTCTTTGCTACGGTCATCAATCCTGGTGATGAAGTCATTATTCCAACACCTTGCTGGGTTTCTTACGTAGACCAAGTTAAAATGGTTGAAGGTGTTCCGGTCACTTTCCAAACGACTGAAGCTAATCAATTTAAAGCAACGGTTGAACAACTTGAAGCGGCTCGTACTGAAAAAACTAAAGTTGTCTTGCTTAATTCTCCATCAAATCCAACAGGAATGATTTATAGTAAGGAAGAATTGCAAGCAATTGGTGACTGGGCGGTTGAGCACGATATCTTGATTTTAGCAGATGATATCTATGGCCGTTTGGTCTATAATGGCAACACCTTTACTCCAATTTCTAGTCTTTCAGATGCCATTCGTAAGCAAACAATTGTGATTAATGGTGTTTCAAAGACTTATGCTATGACAGGTTGGCGTGTTGGTTTTGCTGTCGGAGATCCAGAAATTATTTCAGGTATGGCTAAGATTATCAGTCAAACGACATCAAATCTTACAGCAGTTTCTCAATATGCTGCGATTGAAGCCTTAACAGGTGATCAGTCTTCTATTGAAGAAATGCGTCAGGCCTTTGAGGAACGTTTGAATACGATTTATCCACTCCTAGCTGAAGTGCCTGGCTTTGAAGTTATCAAACCTCAAGGTGCCTTTTACCTCTTCCCTAATGTTAAAAAAGCGATGGAAATCAAAGGCTACACAAATGTTAATGATTTTACAAATGCTATCCTTGAAGAGGCTGAAGTCGCTTTGGTAACAGGTGCAGGATTCGGCGCACCTGAAAATATTCGTCTTAGCTATGCAACAGACTTGGATACTTTGAAAGAAGCAGTCCGCCGAATCAAAGCCTTTATGGAAAAATAGAATTAATATAGATCGAAAGAAAAGAGAAGTAATTACATGTCTAAACAATTAGTTTCAATTATTGATGTGCCTAAACACGTGGGCGAAGAAATCACTATCGGTGCATGGGTAGCTAACAAATCAGGTAAAGGGAAATTGGCCTTTCTTCAATTGCGTGATGGAACTGCCTTCTTCCAAGCGGTAGCTTTCAAACCTAACTTCATCGAAAAATACGGTGAAGAAGAAGGTACTGAAAAATTTGATACTGTTAAACGTCTTAGCCAAGAAACATCAGTTTATGTGACTGGTGTGGTCAAAGAAGATGAACGTTCAAAATTTGGTTACGAGTTGGATGTGACAGCAGTAGAAGTCATCGGTGAGTCACATGATTACCCAATCACACCAAAAGAACACGGAACTGACTTCTTGATGGATAATCGTCACCTTTGGTTGCGTTCACGTAAACAAATGGCTGTCCAACAAATTCGTAATGCGATTATTTACGCAACTTACGAATTCTTTGATAAAAATGGTTTCATCAAATTTGATAGTCCAATTTTGTCAGGAAATGCAGCTGAAGATTCAACAGAATTGTTTGAAACGGATTACTTTGGTACACCTGCTTACCTAAGCCAATCTGGTCAGCTTTACCTTGAAGCTGGTGCCATGGCTCTTGGTCGTGTCTTTGACTTCGGTCCTGTTTTCCGTGCCGAAAAATCTAAAACACGCCGTCACTTGACTGAGTTCTGGATGATGGATGCTGAGTATTCATTCTTGTCACATGATGAGTCACTTGATTTGCAAGAAGCTTATGTTAAAGCTCTTATTCAAGGTGTTATTGATCGTGCGCCACAAGCTCTTGAAATCCTTGAACGTGATGTAGATCTTCTTAAGAAATACATTGCTGAGCCATTCAAGCGCGTGTCATATGATGAAGCTATCGATCTTCTTCAAGCACATGAAAATGATGAAGATACTGATTACGAGCACCTTGAACATGGAGATGACTTTGGTTCACCACACGAAACTTGGATTTCTAACTATTTTGGTGTTCCAACATTCGTTGTTAATTATCCAGCAAGCTTCAAGGCCTTCTACATGAAACCAGTTCCTGGTAATCCTGAGCGCGTTCTTTGTGCAGACCTTTTGGCTCCAGAAGGTTATGGTGAAATCATCGGTGGTTCAATGCGTGAAGATGACTACGATGCTCTTGTAGCTAAAATGGATGAACTCGGAATGGACCGTTCAGAATACGAATTCTACCTTGACCTACGTAAATATGGTTCAGTACCACACGGTGGTTTTGGTATCGGTATTGAACGTATGGTTACTTTCGTAGCTGGAACAAAACACATCCGTGAAGCTATTCCATTCCCACGTATGTTGCACCGTATCAAACCATAAGTAAAATTCTTTAGGAGTGCAAAAGTATGAAAAGATGGTTACTTGGTCTTTTGGCCTTACTTTGTATGGTTTCAATGGTAGCTTGCATCAAGTCTGCTCCCTCACTAGAGGGTGAATGGCATGCACAAGATGCCTTAAAGAAGGATTATGCGATTGTTTTCAAGAAAGATAAGGTCAAGATTGGTGAGCAGGATTATAACTATACAGTGGATGGTCCCAAGTCTAAAGATGACTTTACCTATTATTCGCTTAAAGTAAAAGATCAGGGAAAAGAAACGTCTTATACAGTATTTTTCCCAACTAAATCCAAAGAGGTTGCTCTCTTTTTAGAACCAAATGATGAGAAAGAGCCCCTTAAGGGTCAAATGCTCTTTGCACTTAATAAAAAAGAGAAACCAGACTACTATAGCTATGTTAAAAAGTATATGAAATAAAAACGCCAACTGGCGTTTTTACTTTAAATTAAGGAGGTGAGGAAAATGTAGGCAACTCTAAGTAAGTCTTTTAGAAACAATCAAATTACATATTGAAAGTGAGAAAACGATGTTTAAAAGAACTTACAAAGGCAATATTCCACTTCTAGCAGGACTGGAATTCACATCTTATTTTGGAATCACCAGTTTTTGGATTTTATTTTTCATTCAGAATGGTCTTTCCTTACTTCAAATCGGTTTACTAGAAAGTATCTTTCATGGGACAAGTCTCTTGTGTGAGATTCCATCAGGTATGTTGGCCGATCGGTTTAGCTACAAGACCAATCTCTATTTGGCTCGCTTGGCCAGTACTGGATCCTCTGTCTTGATCTTACTTGGTCAGGGAAATTTTTGGATCTATGCGATTGCCATGATGGTCAATGCTTGGTCTTACAATTTTGACTCGGGGAGCAGTACGGCTTTCTTATATGATTCAGCAGTTGAAGCAGGTCAAAAGGACCGCTATCTTCAGATTTCTAGCTTTTTGTCTGGTGTGGCAGAAGTCACCCGAACTCTAGGTACAGTTGTTGCTGGTTTCTTTGTTCACGGAGCCTTGGCCTGGACCTATCATATTGCGATTGGCCTTTCATTAGTTTCCATTCTCTTGATTTTTCTGATGAAGGAGCCAGAAACTAAGAGTGATGAAAGAGATCGCTTAACCTTAAAACGGATATTGGTGGTGGTGAAACAAGAATGGCAGGAGAAACCGGTCTTATTTTACTGGATGCTCACCTATCAACTGCTAGGAACCATCATGTGTATGTTTTATTTTTACTACCAACAGAAAATCAGTGACCTAGCCAGTTGGCAAGTATCGCTCATCATGCTTGTTGGTAGTCTCTTAAATCTTCTAGCTGTTTATCTAGCTAGTCAAATCGGGAAAAAATGGAATAGCAATCAAGTCTTTCCAATTCTGGTTGCGCTGACAGGGTTGGCCTTGCTGTTGGTATGGTTGAGAACTCCATTCGCCTATCTAAGTGTTTATCTCTTGACCAATGCACTTTATGCGGTTTATCAACCCATTTACTACAATGATTTACAAGGCTATTTACCATCCAGTGTACGGGCAACCATGCTGAGCATCAATTCGATGATGTTTAGTCTATCCATGATTGTCATCTTCCCACTGACGGGTTGGTTCATCGATAGTTATGGATTTGTAGTAGTCTTTATCATCCTGGGCCTTGTAACGCTATTCTCTTTCCCTCTCTTACTGATTGGATTGTGGAAAATGGGCAAGATAATAAATAAAGGGACAAAGATGGATTAATATTCCAGACTTTTATTAGTCTACATAAGTTTAAATTGGATAATAGCATCTTGCTTAACAAAATCCGAACGAACTCTCTCTGCTGTGCAGGGAGAGTTTTTTTATCTGATAAATTGTGGTAAAGTAGGCACATCCTTTACAATAAGAATCGAGTCGTGTGAAATCTTTAGGCCAAATGCTCTTTGCACTTAATAAAAAAGAAAAACCAGACTACTATAGCTATGTTAAAAAGTATCTGAAATAGTAGGAGAAGGATTAGCCTAGCGCTGATTCTTTTCTTTTTGGAATTATATGTTTCAATTTTCAGAATATTTTGTTATAATAGCAACATATTAGTCAAAGGAGAACTATCATGGCAAAAACTATTCATACTGATAAAGCACCAGCAGCAATCGGACCTTATGTTCAAGGTAAAATCGTAGGCAACCTTTTGTTTGCTTCTGGTCAAGTACCATTGTCACCAGAAACAGGTGAAATCATTGGTGAAACAATTCAAGAACAGACAGAACAAGTTCTTAAAAATGTTGGTGCTATTTTGGCAGAAGCAGGAACTGACTTTGATCACGTTGTTAAAACAACTTGCTTCCTAAGTGACATTAACGATTTCGTTCCATTTAACGAAGTGTATGCAACTGCCTTTACATCTGATTTCCCAGCACGTTCTGCGGTAGAAGTGGCACGCTTGCCAAAAGATGTTAAAATCGAAATCGAAGTTATTGCTGAGATTGATTAATGAAGAGAGCCTTGGCTCTTTTCTTTTTTTCTCAACTATGATAGACTATTAAAGATAAATCATTTTCGATGTTTGGGAGACACCATCGCTAAAAAAAACCATTACTGGCGTTTTTTTGGCTCCCCCAAGGGGCCTTTTTATGTGTCTCAGACATCACGAATAAAGAGGAATATTATGAAACGTCAATCAGCTTTGGTCGTCTTTAGTGGCGGTCAAGATTCTACTACTTGCCTATTTTGGGCTCTAAAACATTATGAAACAGTTGAATTAGTTACTTTTGCTTATGGTCAACGTCATAGCTTAGAAATTGAAGTAGCTAAAGAGATTGCGCAAGAACAAGGGCTTAACCACCATGTTTTGGACATGTCTTTGCTTGGTCAAATCACTGAAAATGCCTTAACATCTGATATTGAGATTGAGGCAGAAGAAGGTGAAGTTCCTAATACCTTTGTGGACGGGCGTAATCATCTTTTCCTTTCTTTTGCAGCTGTTCTAGCCAAGCAACGTGGTATTACTGATATTGTTACGGGTGTTTGTGAGACAGACTTTTCTGGTTATCCAGACTGTCGTGATGTTTTTGTCAAATCGCTTAATGTCACACTTAATCTAGCCATGGCCTATGATTTTGTTATCCAAACCCCACTCATGTGGTTAGATAAGTCTGAGACTTGGGCTTTGGCTGACCAACTTGGAGCTTTTGACTATGTTCGTGAGAAAACGCTGACTTGCTATAACGGTATTATTGGAACTGGTTGTGGGGAATGCCCTGCCTGCCACTTGCGTCAAAAAGGGCTTGAAAAATATCTAGCAGAAAGAGGAGAAGCTTAATGTTCTTTGCACCGAAAGAAATCAAAAAAGAAACAGGTGAGTCCTTGGTTTACAATCCTCATCGTACAATGGTTTCTAAAGAATTTACTTTTGATGCTGCCCACCATCTCTTTAATTATGAAGGCAAATGCAAATCGCTTCATGGTCATACCTACCATCTTCAGATTGCAGTAAGTGGCTACTTGGATGAGCGTGGCATGACCTTCGATTTTGGTGATCTAAAGAGCATTTATAAGGACCATTTGGAACCTCACTTAGATCACCGTTATCTCAATGAGACATTGCCTTATATGAATACAACTGCGGAAAATATGGTTTTCTGGATTTTCCAGATGACGAGTCAACATCTGCCTGAGGAGAGAGGACTTCGTTTGGAATATGTGCGTCTTTATGAGACGCCAACAGCCTTTGCAGAGTTTAGACGGGAGTGGTTGGATGACTAGAGAACGTGTACTCAAACTACCAGTGCTTGAAATTTTTGGACCGACTTTTCAAGGAGAAGGTCGAGCTATCGGTCAAAAGACAATGTTTGTAAGGACAGCAGGATGTGATTACCATTGTGATTGGTGTGATTCTGCCTTCACTTGGGATGGGTCAGAGAAGCCAACACGTATGACATCTGATGAAGTTATTGAAGCTTTGGATGCGCTAGGAACTTACGACTATGTTACTCTTTCTGGAGGGAACCCAGCTCTTTTAGCGGCAAATATGGCTGAACTCGTTTCAAAACTCAAGGCTAGAGGAGTGACTTTGGCCGTTGAAACTCAGGGTTCTCGCTGGCAGGAGTGGCTCAAGGATATAGATCAAGTAACCTTAAGTCCTAAACCACCATCATCCAAGATGGAAGTCAATATGGAAACCCTTGACTTTATTGTTTCACAACTTGATCCTGATAAAGTTACCTTCAAGGTTCCTGTTTTTGACGATGATGATTTAGCCTTTGCTAAAATGATTCAGGAACGTTATCAACCAGATGTTATGTTTCTTTCGGCTGGTAATCCTGAACCGAAAGCAGAAGGTAATATCGTCCAACATCAGTTAGATCGCCTCAAAGAGCTCTGGGAGACAGTAGCTGCTGACGACTCGTGGGGCAATGTGCGTGTTCTCCCTCAGCTGCATACCCTACTCTATGATAATGAGCGCGGAGTCTAATCTTCACATTCTATAAGCTTAGAATTGATAGTATTTTTACTTTTTTAATGATTAACATTAGAAATTTAGATTAAAAATTGACCATATAAAGGTCTAGAAAAATTAACAACAAAGGAAGAAAAATGTCACAACAAGAAGAAATGAAAAACCTCACTCTCCTTGGTAATAAGGAGACACCTTATATTTTTGAATACTCTCCACAAGTCTTGGAGTCTTTTGATAATCGTCATACTGATAATGATTACTTTATCAAATTCAACTGTCCAGAATTTACATCACTTTGTCCTATTACTGGGCAACCTGATTTTGCTAGCATCTATATTTCTTATATTCCAGACCAGCTCTGCGTTGAGTCGAAATCTCTAAAGCTTTACCTATTTAGTTACCGTAATCACGGAGACTTCCATGAAAACTGTATTAATACCATTGGTAAAGATTTGGTGGAGCTTTTGAACCCTCGTTACTTGGAAGTTTGGGGTAAATTTACACCTCGTGGTGGTATTTCGATTGACCCTTATTATAATTACGGTCGTCCAGAAACTAAGTATGAAAAGATGGCCGAGCAACGTCTCTTTAATCACGATCTTTACCCAGAAAATATTGATAATCGTTAATGTTACGCTAAAAGTCCTTATACAAATAGAGGGCTTTTTTTGTTTAAACACTTGCCTTTAAGCCCTAAAAGAGGTCCGCCTAACCGTGTTTCACAAAGAAAGTTAGGTCTTTGTTAGTCTTCTATTGGTTTAGTCTGAGAAACTTCTATTATTAAAATAATTTGACAATAGAAGTTTTATTTCTTACAATTAAAGTGTAAATGGAAATGTAAGCGATTGCTTATAAAAGGTATATTTT
The DNA here is from genome assembly GCF_001837455.1 of Streptococcus sp. HMSC068F04. NCBI lineage: Bacteria > Bacillati > Bacillota > Bacilli > Lactobacillales > Streptococcaceae > Streptococcus > Streptococcus sp. HMSC068F04. The sequence goes on along the minus strand of NZ_KV832491.1, from coordinate 22,889 downwards.
TTTAAAAGGGGAAAAGACAATGAGAAAGAGTTTACGATTATTTTCATGTGCTGTCCTAGGGGCAGCTATTTTAGCACCAACGGTAGTTGGCAACAATCATGCACAGGCCGATAGTTATTATGGCCGAGGTTACTATAACAACTATTATCCAAACTATGGTTATAACTACGGCTACAATGGCTATTATCCAGGCTATAATTACAATTATGGCTATAACTACGGTTACAATAATTACTATCCAAACTATAACTATGGCTATAATTATAACTATAATTATGGCTATAACAACTATAATCCTGGTTACAACAACTACAACGAATCAGGTACTTACCGCTATAGCAATGGCTATTTGTACTACATCTTGAGTGATGGTAGCTACTATGTTAACTATAACGGTCGTTGGGTTCGTGGTGGTGACTATAATAACAACAATAGTGGTTCTAACAATACACCAACGACAGGTTATGAGGTTTTGAGAAATGACCCTCACTACCGTTATGAAAATGGTACTCACTATTATTTGAAAGATAATGGCGATTATTACTATTATTCAAATGGTAAGTGGGTACTTGTTAAGGCTTCAAGCACAGATTCTGAAGCTCCAACAACTTCAACAGTAGATTCAACGTCATTAGCAAGCTCAGAAGCACCATCAACCGTAGGTTCAACTTCATCTGCAAGTTCAGAAGCGGCCTCAACCGTTGCCTCAACTTCATCTGCAAGTTCAGAAGGGGCCTCAACAGTAGATTCAACCTCAGTGGGTAGCTCAGAAGGAGCCTCAACAGTAGATTCAACTTCAGCGGGTAGCTCAGAAGGAGCCTCAACAGTAGATTCAACCTCAGTGGGTAGCTCAGAAGGAGCCTCAACAGTAGATTCAACTTCAGTGGGTAGCTCAGAAGGAGCTTCAACAGTAGATTCAACTTCAGCGGGCAGCTCAGAAGGGGCTTCAACAGTAGATTCAACTTCAGAAGCAGTATCGACTGGTAACTCAAGCTCTGCTGTAACGTCTGAATCTTCTTCAGCAGCAACTTCAGAGACAGGTTCAACATCAGAAACAAGTTCTGAAGCTCCTGAACTTGAAAAACCACCATATGCGCCTGAAACAAACATTGACTATGATAAGTTGCCAAAACCAACATTGCCACCAACAGATTATCGTATGTACTCAGATCCACGATTTGTAGATGACAACGGTACATATTATTACCGTGTGGCTATGACTGATGAAGAAAATGCGCGTGGTATCGATGGTTACTACAAATGGGTTGATGGAAAGTGGAAACTCTACAATGCTACTGCCAATGATGACCCTGAGCTTGATCCAGAATTCCATAAACCAGCAGGAAACGACGAATACATGTACGATGATAACGCTTCAAGTGTTAAATTGTATTCTGAAAATGTCGTTGGTACTGGTAAAGCAGGTGAAGCTTTGCCATTCCAAAATGTGGATGAATTCAAAGATTATGTTATCAAGAATCTTGCTCCAAAATTCTTAGATAATTCTGGTTGGGATTGTAATGTCACTTGGGAAATTGAAGATGTTGATAACTTCAATGCTTCTAAAGGCAGTGCTTGGGCACGTGATTATGTGATTACAGCCAACCTTAAGAGTGGTGTTGATGACAAAGATTATAAAGACGTTGAATTTGGTTATGTTAAATTTGTTTATCATGTAGAACCAACTGAAAACTCTGATTATGTTGAAGTGGACTCAGCTAAGGCTGCTTTTAATGAAATCAATGCTCAACGTACAGCTGCTGGTTTACCAGCACTTACATGGTCTGATGATTTATACAATAGCACAACTCTTCCACATGCCAAAGATATTTCACACACTTACAACAGTGATGGTATTGTTTACCGTCGTGAATCTGATGGTTCAGTTGTAGCCAATAAATGGTTGAGTAGTGGTATTCGTGAACTTCTCATGAGTCCAGATGCTACTCAAGCAGCAGTAGCTTGTGTTGTCGCTGGTGACGGTACTTACTACTGGACTTTAAATTACCAATAAGAAGAGTTTAAATTAATTGTCCCAATAATGGAGGAGTCTGAGGTTAGTCTTGGACTCTTTTCCTTTATCTATTGAACGTTTAAGCTTTCAATATGGTATAATAGAGCCTAGAAAGAAGGCGAAAATATGCAGGTTAAGAGAGTTCAGGATTATATCTCTAAAGAGTGGTTCGATGAAACCGATGGTTCCTATTTCGAACGTCTAAATAGTCGTTTGCAGGTGCTTTTGAAAAAAGATTACCCTGATTTAAGAGGACATGATTTTATTAGTAATATCAGTCTTTTGGATTATAGGTTAGTTTTTCTTGATGAAGTTATTGCTAATGCTAATGAGAAAAACGAACATGTTCGGGAAACCGTTCACGATGTGACCAAGAGTTTATTGTACGAGGATCAAGACATCCAAGAACAATTGGATAGTAGGATCACTTTTGGTCAAAAAGTAGCGGATGAAGTGGCCCGATTTGGTGGATCTTGGACTTTTATCTTGTCATTCGTTGCTTTTATGGCTATTTGGATGGGGCTTAATGTTGTTCAACCTTTTGGGATTGCCTTTGATAAGTATCCATTTATTCTGTTGAATCTGGCCTTGTCCACTTTAGCGGCCGTTCAGGCACCATTGATTATGATGAGTCAGAATCGAGCATCGGATTACGACCGTTTACAAGCGCGTAACGACTATCACGTCAATACCCAGTCTAAGGAAGAAATTCGACTTCTTCATGAAAAAATTGACCACTTGGTTCAACAAGACCAATCAGATCTTCTGACAATTCAAAAATTGCAGACAGAAATGATTATGGGGGTTAGCCAACAAGTTGAGAAGATGTCAGACGATATTCGTGCCTTGAAAGAAGAAAGACTAGAAAGGGAGTCTCATGGGAACGAAAAAAATTAATTTAGTTGTTGTAACAGGGATGAGTGGTGCAGGTAAGACTGTGGCCATTCAATCCTTTGAGGATATTGGATACTTCACCATTGATAATATGCCACCTTCTTTGGTACCTAAGGTTATCGAATTGGTAAAACATAGTGAAGAGACAGATAAGATTGCTCTTGTCATTGATATGCGCAGTCGCTTGTTCTTCGATGAGATCAACGATATTCTGGATAAATTGGAAAGCAATGAGGAACTTAATTTCAAGATTCTATTCTTGGATGCCACGGATGGTGAATTGGTTTCTCGTTATAAAGAGACACGTCGTAGTCACCCACTGGCGGCAGATGGCCGTGTTTTGGATGGCATCAAGCTAGAGCGTGAGCTTTTGTCACCGCTTAAGAGTTTGAGTCAGAACGTGGTTGATACGACAGAATTAACTCCACGCCAGCTGCGTAAGGCTATTTCTGAACAGTTCTCATCTGAACAAGACCAATCTTCTTTCCGTATTGAAGTTGTGAGTTTTGGTTTTAAATATGGATTGCCATTGGATGCAGATTTGGTTTTTGATGTTCGTTTCTTGCCAAATCCTTATTATGATCCTGCACTTCGTAACCTCACAGGTTTGGATAAAGAGGTTTTTGATTATGTCATGAACCATAAGGAATCAGAAGAGTTTTACAATCATTTGACACAGCTTATTAAACCAATCTTGCCTGGCTACAAAAAAGAAGGTAAGTCTGTTCTCACTATTGCTGTTGGGTGTACAGGTGGTCAGCACCGTAGTGTAGCTTTTGCACATCGTCTGGCCCAAGATTTAAAAAATGATTGGACAGTCAATGAAACACATCGTGATAAGGATCGACGTAAGGAGACAGTGAATCGTTCATGAGAAAACCAAGAATTACAGTAATAGGTGGGGGAACTGGTATCCCAGTCATTCTTCGTAGTTTGCGTTATAAGGATGTTGATATCACTGCTGTGGTAACTGTAGCTGATGATGGAGGTTCTTCAGGAGATTTGCGTGATATCATGCAACTGACACCTCCAGGCGATTTGCGTAATGTTTTGGTAGCTATGAGTGATATGCCTAAACTTTATGAAAGAGTTTTTCAATATCGTTTTGATAAAACCGATGGTGCTTTGGCTGGTCATCCACTCGGAAACCTAATCATCGCTGGAATTTCAGAGATGCAGGGCTCTACCTATAATGCCATGCAGCTTCTGACGAAGTTTTTCCACGTTACAGGCAAAATTTATCCTGCTAGTGAGACAGCCTTGACGCTTCATGCCGTTTTTCAAGATGGCCATGAAGTAGCAGGTGAGAGTAGTATTGCCCAGTACGATGGCATGATTGAACGCGTTTATGTGACCAATACCTATAATGATGAAGAGCCTAAGGCCAGTCGTAAGGTTGTTGATGCTATTATGAATAGTGATATGATTGTTTTAGGTCCTGGATCTCTTTATACATCGATTTTGCCCAACCTAGTTATACCAGAGATTCGTCAGGCTCTTATCGAGACCAAGGCTGATGTCACTTACATTTGTAATATTATGACTCAGTACGGAGAAACTGAACAATTCTCAGATGCCGACCATGTGGCTGTTCTTAATCGTCATCTTGGCTCTGATGTGATTGACAATGTCTTAGTTAACATCAAGAAAGTGCCTAAGGAATACATGGCTAGTAATAAATTTGATGAATACCTTGTTCAGGTTGAGCATGATTTTGAGGGCTTACGTCGTGAAGCAAAAACAGTTGTGTCTTCTAATTTTCTGCGACTTGAAAATGGTGGTGCCTTCCACCATGGTGACTTGGTAGTGGATGAGCTCATGCATCTAGTGAGGAACAAGTCATGAGTTTCACGATTAAGGTTAAGGAAGAGATAATTGCTGCTTCAAGCAAAGACAAGGCTGAATTGTCAGCATTGATTAAGATGTCTGGTTCAGTTGGATTGACCAATCAAGGTTTGACTCTTTCCATCTCAACAGAAAATGCAAAGATTGCACGACATATCTACCAATTAATGGAAAGTCGTTATCAGAGTAATCCTGAATTGAGACATCACAACAAGACCAATCTCAAGAAAAATCGTGTTTACACGGTTTTTGTCGCTGACCATGTCAATGATATTTTGTCCGATTTACAATTGGCGGATTCTTTCTTTGGCTTTGAAACAGGCATTGAAACATCAGTAATGGAAGATGACGAAGCTGGAAGATCCTATTTACGAGGCGCTTTTTTGGCAACCGGAACGGTACGTGATCCTGAAAAGGGACGTTATCAATTAGAAATTTTTTCCGTTTACCAAGACCACGCAGAGGATTTAGCTTCTCTCATGAAAAAATTTATGCTCGATGCTAAGGTTTTGAGTCATAAAAATGGTTTTGTGACCTATCTTCAAAAAGCTGAGGATATTATGGATTTCCTCCTTGTTATTGGCGCAATGAACTCTAAGGATGTCTTCGAAGAGGTCAAAATTATGCGAGAAACCAGAAATGATCTGAATCGTGCCAATAATGCGGAGACAGCCAATATTGCTAGAACGATTAGTGCTAGCATGAAAACAATTAATAATATTATCAAGATTATGGATACGGTTGGCTTGGAGATTTTACCGGTGGAGCTGCGCCAAATTGCCCAACTCCGTATTGCCAACCCAGATTACTCTATCCAGCAGATCGCAGATAGTATAGAACCTCCTCTGACCAAGAGTGGTGTTAACCATCGTCTCAGAAAAATCAATAAGATTGCGGACGATTTGTAAGTAGAAAGGAAGCTTTTATGGCTTGTACAACGATTTTAGTAGGTAAGAAAGCCTCATATGACGGCTCTACCATGATTGCACGTACTGAGGATTCTCAATCAGGCGTTTTTACGCCCAAAGAATTTCTCGTCGTGACCCCTGAAGACCAACCGCGTCATTACCAGTCTGTGCTTAGCAATTTTTCAATTGATTTGCCAGATAATCCTCTACGTTATACCTCTGTCCCAGATGCGCTTGGGAAAGACGGTATTTGGGGTGAAGCTGGTATTAACTCAGCTAATGTTGCTATGAGTGCAACAGAAACAATCACGACCAATGCGCGTGTTCTCGGCGCTGATCCTCTTGTTAAAGGTGGTTTTGGAGAAGAGGATATGTTGACTTTGGTCTTGCCATATATCAAGACGGCGCGTGAAGGTGTCCTTCGTTTGGGACAACTCCTTGAAACTTACGGAACTTACGAGTCTAATGGGATTGCTTTTTCAGACACTGAAGAAATTTGGTGGTTGGAAACAATTGGTGGTCACCATTGGATTGCAAGACGTGTTCCAGACGATGCCTATGTAACTAACCCAAACCAACTTGGTATCGATCACTATGAGTTTGAAAATCCAGACGACTATCTTGCCTCACCAGACATTCGAAACTTCATTAATAAACATCACCTAGATTTGACTTATTCTAATGAACACTTTAATCCACGTTATGCTTTTGGTAGCCAACGAGATAAGGATCGTCATTATAATACACCACGTGCCTGGGCTATGCAGAAATTTTTGAACCCAGAAAAAGACTATGATCCAAAATCATTCTTTATTCCATGGTGCCAAAAACCATACCGTAAAATTACAGTTGAAGATGTTAAATACGTTTTGAGTCTTCATTACCAAGATACACCTTATGACCCTTATGGACCTCAAGGAGATGCGGTAAGTCAACGCCAATTCCGTCCAATCGGTATTAACCGTACTAGTCAAACAGCTCTCTTGCAAATGCGTCCTAACAAACCATCAGAAACAACTGGTATTCAGTGGTTAGCCTATGGATCAATGCCATTTGGTACAATGGTGCCATTCTGGACTCAGGTCGGAACAACACCTGCTTATTTCCGTCAAACAACTGATAAAGTAGATACAGGTAATTTCTACTGGAGTAATCGCTTGATTGCTGCTATCTGTGATCCTCATTTCCAACAGCATGAAGCTGATTTAGATGCCTATGTAGAAACAACTATGGCTCTTGGCCATGCCATGATTAATCATGTTGATACCGCTTTGGCTAATGATGAAAGTATTGATTTTGAAGCAGAAAATCAAAAAATTAGTGATAAGATTCAGTCAGAAACAGATAAACTATTGGCAAAAGTCTTAGATGATGCAAGTAATTTGATGACCAATCGTTTTTCTATGAGTGATTAAAGTCATCAAAAAAGCCTTTCCATAAAATTGGAAAGGTTTTTTAGTATTCTAAACATTACTTGTTTTCTTCATCTAGTTTCGAGAGAATCTGATAAAGTGTAATGAAAAAGAAAAGATTGACTGAAATGAGAAGGCCTGATGCCCATGGCAAATCGCTTTCTAAATTTCGAAGAGGTGAATTCCAGGCAAAGTGTGCCGCAAAAGCACCGCAAGCATAAAGAATACCAATAAGACTGTACTTGGAATTAATGAGTTTTTGACGTGAACGCCATATAAGGACTAGCCCCATAGCAAGGAAGGACGTGTAAAGCCAGTGAGACGATACAGCACCAATAGTTCGACCAAGAATCCCTGAAATCGTATAAGAAAAACCATCAGGCAAATCTGAAAGGATATAGGAGAAATCTTCACTAATCTGGAAGCCAAGACCTGCCGTAATAGCGACAAGCAAGAGCCCCTTGTAACTTTTTGTTGGCACCATATAGATAGCAAAGAGAAAAGCAGCTAGTTTGAGGGGTTCTTCAACTAGGGGGGCCATAAGGGCATCCTCAAAGCGGTAGAAGAAACTCTTTGAAGAAAGATGAGCAGTCACCCAGTCGTGAGAAATGGTATTGGCATAACCAGCTATCCATCCTGTAATAAAGACTCCACCAATTAGAGCAAATATGAGAACAAGTGGTTTCACCTGCCATCTCTTACCTAAGTATCGAACCAGAAATATTCCTGGTAGGATATAACATAAGGCAATTAGTGTTGATAGTCCAATAATACCGTATGCTGAACCAGACAAGGCACCTGAGGTGTATGATTGTGTATCATAAGTCAGGCCAATGGATGCAAGCAATAAAAAAAGATATAGGGTTAATTTACGAAACATGTATAACCTACTTTCCAAATGATATTTCCAGTATATCAAATAATTCTTTTTCATCGAAATATTTCAATTTTTTTATTTTAGTACTTGCAAAATAAATGAAGTGTGATATACTTAACCAGTAAACTATTAACTGGTTAAGTATTTTGAAAGGAATATCATGAAAAAGAAACGCATTTTTGGCCTAGCAGGAATAGCAGCAGTTGTTTTAGCTGCTGGTGCAGGTATTTATTATACGACTAGTCACCACGGTTCAAAAGGAAATAGCGACTTGAAGGTTGTGACCAGCTTTTACCCTGTTTATGAATTTACAAAGCAGGTTGTTGGCGATGAGGGAGAGGTGTCTTATCTTATTCCCGCTGGTAGTGAAGCCCACGATTTTCAACCATCTACTAAGAATGTCGCTGACATTGAAAAAGCAGATACTTTCGTCTACCTAAATGAAAATATGGAAACCTGGGTTCCAAAAGTTGAAAAGTCTATCAACACTAAAAATACAAAAATCATTAAGGCAAGTCAAGGCATGGTTCTCTTACCTGGAATAGAGGAAGAAGATCATGATCACGGTGGAGAAGAGCATCACCACGAATATGATCCTCATGTTTGGCTCTCACCTAAACGTTCTCAAAAATTAGTTGAAACTATTAGGGACGGTTTGATTGCTCAACACCCAGATAAAAAAGCAGTCTTTACAACCAATGCTGAGAAATACCTTAAAAAATTAAAGACTTTGGATAAGGAGTATACTGAAGCCTTAAGTCAAGCGAAACAGAAAAGTTTTGTTACCCAGCACTCAGCTTTTGCCTACCTTGCTTTAGATTACGGTTTGACACAAGTACCAATTTCAGGTGTTTCAGCTGAATCTGATCCATCTGCAAAACGTATCGCTAGCCTTTCTAAGTATGTCAAAGAATATGACATTAACTATATCTACTTTGAGGAAAATGCTTCAAGTAGCGTTGCCAAAACCTTAGCTAATGAAGTAGGAGTTAAGACAGCAGTTTTAAATCCAATTGAATCACTAACTAAGGAACAGTTGAAAAAAGGTGAAGATTATGTCAGTGTTATGACTGAGAACCTAAAGAATCTTCGTTTAACAACAGATGTTGAAGGGAAAGCTATCCAACCTGAAACAGGAAGTGATGATAAGAAAACAGTCCAAAATGGTTACTTTGATGATAAAGATGTTAAAGATAGAGAACTTTCTGATTGGTCTGGTGAGTGGCAATCGGTCTATCCTTACCTCCAAGATGGTACTTTAGATCAAGTATTTGAATACAAATCTCTATTGAATAAGGATAAAACCGCACAAGAGTACAAAGAATACTACACTAAGGGCTATCAAACAGATGTTTCTAAAATTGCTATTGATGGTAAAAAGATGACCATGACTTTCACAAAGAATGATGGAAGTAGCGTGACACACACTTATCGTTATGATGGTTATAAGATTTTGACTTATGCTTCTGGTAAAAAAGGTGTCCGTTATCTCTTCACAGCAACTGACAGTCAAGCTGCTGACAATCCTTACCAATATGTCCAATTTTCAGATCATCAAATAGATCCAACAACTTCAGCACATTTCCATATTTTCTTTGGTAATAGTAGCCAAGATGAGATTCTAAAAGAGATGGATAATTGGCCAACTTACTATCCTGGAAAACTTAGTGGTTTGGAAATTGCCCAAGAAATGGTTAGTCATTAATACTAGAATTGCACTCATTCGTGAGTGTTTTTCTTTTTTTAAAAAATCTTTCATTTCTTAAACTCTTAGAAAATTGCTAGTGTCATTATTTTTAAACAGAAATTTAAAGCATGGTATTTTTTCTAAAAAAATCCTGTAAAAAATTAAATAATTACTACATTTTTTCATTCTTTAGTGGTACAATAATAGTACGATTTTCAGATGACCAGGAGAGACCCATGAACCAGTATTTAGTAGCGATACATTATATTCAACTGCTTCAAGCAGAACTCGATATTCTAAATCATGATGCACGCTTGCTTTTTGATTTAAAGATTGAACCGAATCTTGCTAAACGAGAGCTTGCTGACTTGAAAGTATCCCTATCTAAATTATCTGACAAAAACCTTTATATCGAAGGTACAATCTGGTATCAACCAAGTTTGTTTGCAATCATTGATCAAAATTTAGGGGTTATTGATGACTGGCTCAAGGAATTAGATGACTTCTTTGAATTTACCTATAGTACAACAGTTTTTACTGTTTTGAAAGAAAATGAAAATCGAAGTTACGACTTATTACTTGGTCTCTATAGCCGTCTTGAATACGTTATTTCAGAAATAAAAAATTGCCGTTAGTCCTTAACGGTTTTTAGTTTGTAATGGATTTACAATTTAGATTATAAACATCAAATAATTTGACAAAATCTCCAAATATATGTAGAATAAATTTGATAACGCTCTAATAAAAAGATTCTTAAATTAAAGGAAAATAATGAAGAAGTGAGTAATCAGGGGTTGAAATCAGGGGATTTTTTGAAATATTATTTGGTGAGCCTTAGTTCACTTAGTGTTTTGTGCCTTATTTTTTATGGACTCTATTCTCTAAACGGGCTTATGCCTTTGTCTTTAGATGGTTCTTCACATATTGATGTGAAACATTATTCTGGACAGGCACCTACATCAGTAAAAAAAGACGGTGTTTATAGGGTTCAGGATATTAGCGGTGAAACTAAAAGTTATCAAGTTGATTTGAAAGTAACAAACGATGGGGACAAGGTTATTCAAACCTATGTCTTTGAGTATAAAAAATGATTCTATAATAAAAACTCACAAACTTAGCAAGATTGTGAGTTTTTTAGATGTCTTTTACCAAAGTCCTAATACCTTTTGCATGAGAAGAGAAGCAAGACTGATTAATAACCAACAGACTCCTCCCACTAGAAGTGCTGAGCCTCCTTTAGTGATTAGTTTTTTGAGATTTGTTTGGAAACCAATAGCTGTCATTGCCATAATAATCATAAATTTCGAAAGGTCTTTTAAAGGTGAAAAGACGGCAGGTGTTACACCGAGTGACATTGAAACAGTTGTAATCAGTGAGGCCAAAAGGAACCAAAGGATAAAGTTAGGCACTGCTTTGGTTAGCGAGAATGCTTCCTTTGTATTGTTCTTTCGCGACTGCCATACAGAAAGCCCAAGAGTTATAGGGATGATAGCAAGTGTTCGAGTCAACTTAACAATTGTCGCCTGCTCCAGAATGGATGTTCCATGTAAGCTATCCCAGGAACTAGCTGTAGCAGTTACAGAAGAAGTATCGTTGACTGCTGTTCCAGCAAATATGGCAAAGCCTTGATTACTAAGTCCCAACCAGGATCCCAAGTGAGGGAAGAGTAAAGCCGCTAAGATGTTAAAAAAGAAAATTACAGAGATTGCTGTTGCAATAGATTCATCTTTAGCCTTGATTACAGGAGCGGTTGCAGCGATAGCAGATCCCCCACAAATAGAGGAACCAACACCTACTAAAGTAGCAATTTCACTATCTAGCTTGAACACGCGATGGACGACATAAGCAGTAAGCAGTGCCGTAGTAATAGTCACTAGAATAATGGGAAGTGATGTTACGCCAACCTTAAAGACTTGGGAAAGATTTAGTCCAAATCCAAGAAGAACAACAGCGTATTGTAATACTTTTTTAGAAGTGAATTGCATTCCTGTTTTAAGTTTCTGAGAATCTCTTAGAATAATTCCTAGCAGAAGACCTATAAATAAACCAAGGACAGGCCCACCAATAATAGGGAATAAGTTTCCAAGGAACCATGCTAGGAGAGATATAAGTATTGCAATACTTAATCCGGGTAAGAATTCTTTTATTTTCATTCATCTATCTCCTTAAAATTTGACTATATTATAGCTTATTATAAATATGATGTAAAGGTGATGTTTGCTTTATTTATCAAGGAAAATAGGTCTGAAAGTTGCGACTTGTCAGTTTTTCTGATAGAATAGTATTAAAATATTATAATCAAAAATCTTATGAAGGAAGGGTTGTATGTATCGTCATTTAAAGAAGTATATGATTTTTACCGTGGGAGCTTTTATGTGTTCACTTTTTTTGGTTCTAGCTTTTACAACAGATAGAAAAAATGATAACAGTGTTAATGCTAAAGCTGAAGCTGCTTACAATCAAACTACGACGGCTTTTATTGATAATATCGGAGAGACTGCTAGACAGATTGGTCAAGATTACAATATCTATGCTTCTGTTCTAATTGCTCAAGCCATTCTGGAATCAAATTCAGGTCAGTCAGGTCTGAGTCAAGCTCCTTATTACAACTTCTTCGGGATTAAAGGCACTTATAATGGGAATTCTGTGACCATGCGTACATGGGAAGACGATGGTACAGGGAAGACTTATGAGATTGATGAACCTTTCCGTTCTTATGGAAGTCTAAGCGATTCTTTAGCCGATTATGCTGCTTTGATGACGTCATCAACTTATGCTGGCACATGGAAATCAAATACAAGTAGTTATGCAGATGCCACTCAAGCATTGACAGGAACTTATGCAACTGACAGTCTTTACGCTTCTAAATTAAATAGCATTATTGCATACTATGGTTTGACTGCCTATGATCAAGCTCCAGTTACCCAAGCAACTGGTTCAACAAGTGGTCTTGTTTGGAACAGCTATAGGGGCTCATATACAGATGCTGAGACCTTATCTATAGATGAGGCTTGGGCAAGCTATAAAAATTATAAATAACAATGAGAGTCGAAAGGCTCTTTTTTTGTGCACTAAATTGGACAGTTTGGGTGATAAAAAGTCCCCAACATTCTGTGCTGGGGACTAACATCTATTAGTTGTCAAAAGTGACTTCTTTAACGAGGTTATCTAGGAATTTTTCTCCCATTTTAGAGAGGGTTGCCTTTTCATGCTTCAAGTAAACAATATCAATTTCATCATCAATATCAAGCGGGATAGAGACAATGTTATCTCCATTCAAATTACTATTTAAAATACCTGTAGCAATGGTGTAACCATCCAAACCAATTAATAGGTTGAAGAGTGTCGCGCGGTCTGAAACCACGATGGATTTTTTATGGGGAATCTGAGAGAGGATTTCTTCAGAATAGTAGAAGGAATTATGAATCCCTTGGTCGTAACTAAGGTATGGGAAGTCTTCTAAATCTTCTAAAGAAACAACTTCATGCTTAGCCAAGGGATTTGACTTGCTGACAAAGATATGTGGTCTAGCTTTGAAGAGACTGGTATATGTGAGACGGTTGTCGTCAAACATCTTAGTCAAGACATCTCGGTTATAGCTGTTAAGGAAGAGAACACCAATTTCTGAACGGAAGTTCTTAACGTCCTCAATAATTTCGTAAGTACGTGTTTCACGTAAGAAGAGTTCGTAACGTGTCATATCAGCTCTTTTGAGAAGTGAGACGAAAGCATTGACAACAAAAGCGTAGTGTTGAGAGGAAACACTAAACAATTCACGTGTTTCTGTGTGACTCTTGTAACGTTCTTCCAAGAGATTCGTTTGTTCCACTACCTGACGGGCATAAGAGAGAAATTCAACGCCATCCTTGGTTAAAGTGATTCCTTTAGGGTTACGGATAAAGATATCAATTCCCATTTCTCTTTCCAAGTCACGAACAGCATTTGAAAGACTTGGTTGTGTGATGAAAAGTTGTTTTGCGGCTTCATTCATTGAGCCGGTTTCGACGATTTTGATAATATAATGTAATTGTTGAATTCGCATAGCCTTATTATAGCATATTTTAAGGATTATTCCTTAGGATAAGAGGCGAGTAAAAGGTCTTTTTAGGACTATACCAATTTTTATACTTGACAATGTCAAATATATGGAATATACTGTCCTCGTCAAGCTTTTTAAAGAGCTTATTGACTATACCAATTTTAAATAAAGGAGACATGACCTCTTTGATTTGAGGTTATTATTAAAAATATGTGTGGAATTGTTGGTGTTGTAGGTAACACAAATGCAACTGATATCTTGACTCAAGGACTTGAAAAGCTAGAATACCGTGGTTATGATTCAGCTGGTATCTTTGTAGCTGGCGATGCATCTAGTCAATTAGTTAAGGCTGTTGGCCGTATTGCGGAACTTGCTGCTAAAACTGAAGGAGTAGAAGGTACAGCCGGTATTGGACATACTCGTTGGGCAACTCATGGTAAACCAACAGAGGACAATGCTCACCCACACCGCTCAGAAACAGAACGTTTCGTTTTGGTTCACAATGGTGTTATTGAAAACTATCTTGAAATTAAAGAAGAATACCTTTCTGGTCACCATTTCAAAGGTCAAACCGATACTGAAATTGCAGTTCACTTGATTGGAAAATTTGTTGAAGAAGATGGTTTGTCAACTCTTGAAGCATTCAAGAAAGCTCTTCACATTATCCGTGGATCATATGCCTTTGCCCTCATGGATTCTGAAGATGCCTCAACAATTTACGTGGCAAAAAACAAATCTCCACTTTTGATTGGTCTTGGTGATGGCTATAACATGGTCTGCTCAGATGCCATGGCTATGATTCGCGAAACTAATCAATACATGGAAATTCACGATCAAGAGTTAGTTATCGTGAAAGCTGATAGTGTTGAAGTTCAAGATTATGATGGCAATGTAAAAGAACGTGATAGCTATACAGCTGAACTTGACCTATCTGATATTGGTAAAGGCACATACCCTTACTACATGCTCAAAGAAATCGATGAGCAACCAACAGTGATGCGTAAGCTTATCCAAGCCTACACAGATGATAAGGGGCAAGTGACTGTCGATGCTGATATTATCAAGGCTGTTCAAGAGGCTGATCGTATCTATATTCTTGCGGCAGGAACATCATATCATGCTGGTTTTGCTTCTAAGAAGATGCTTGAAGAGTTGACAGATACACCAGTTGAGCTTGGTATTTCTTCTGAGTGGGGTTATGGTATGCCACTCCTTAGCAAGAAACCTCTCTTTGTCTTTATTAGCCAATCAGGTGAAACAGCAGATAGCCGTCAGGTTCTTGTTAAAGCTAACGAGTTGGGGATTCCAAGTTTGACAGTGACAAACGTTCCGGGATCTACTCTTTCTCGTGAAGCTGACCATACAATGCTTCTTCATGCTGGCCCAGAAATTGCCGTAGCTTCTACTAAAGCTTACACTGCTCAGATTGCGGCTCTTGCCTTCTTGGCTAAAGCAGTCGGTGAGGCTAATGGTAATGAAAAAGCTAAAGCTTTCGACTTGGTACATGAATTGTCACTTGTAGCACAATCTATCGAATCAACACTCTCTGAAAAAGAAGTCATTGACGAGAAAGTGGCAGCTCTTCTTGCAGAAACACGTAATGCTTTCTACATTGGTCGTGGTCAAGATTACTACGTTGCGATGGAAGCTAGTCTTAAATTGAAAGAAATCTCATATATCCAATGTGAAGGTTTTGCAGCAGGTGAGTTGAAACACGGAACGATTGCTTTGATCGAAGATGGTACACCTGTTATTGCGCTCTTGTCTGACGCTGTTCTTGCTAGCCATACTCGTGGTAACATCCAAGAGGTGGCAGCACGTGGTGCTAAAGTGTTGACTATTGCTGAGGAAAATGTTGCTAAAGAAGGTGATGACATCGTTCTTAATAACGTTCACCCTTACTTGTCACCAATTTCTATGGTCGTACCAACACAATTGATTGCTTATTTTGCAACACTCCATCGTGGACTCGACGTCGATAAACCACGTAACTTGGCTAAATCAGTTACTGTTGAATAAAAATACCAACATCTCTTACAGTGTAAGGGATGTTGTTTGTTTTTATCGTTTTCACCCTTGCTTAATTAGGAAATCTAAAGTAGAATAGTATTTATATCACAATCTTAGGAGAGAATTATGTCATTACCAAATTGTCCAAAATGTAACTCAGAGTATGTTTATGAAGATGGAATCTTGCTTGTATGTCCTGAATGTGCCTATGAGTGGGATCCAAACGAAGTTGCAGAAGAAGAAGGACTTGTGGTTCTTGATAGCAATGGCACACGTCTTGCTGACGGTGACACTGTTACAGTTATCAAAGATTTGAAAGTTAAAGGTGCGCCAAAAGATATTAAACAAGGCACACGTGTTAAAAATATTCGTTTGGTTGAAGGTGACCACAACATTGATTGTAAGATTGATGGTTTCGGTGCTATGAAACTTAAATCTGAATTTGTTAAGAAAATCTAAATAAGCTTTAGAGATGCAAGACTTAAGTATTGTTTGTTTCTCAGGACAGACTATTTATGTCTCTCAGGAGTGTGACTATGAACTCATTTTGAAAAATGGGTCTAGTCGCACTCCTTTTTACTATTTTCAAAATCTTATATCATTTTTTTTAAAAATTTGGTATAATATTCAACAATACTAAATAATTATAGGAGTTTATATGTCATACGTTTTGGAAGTATTACCAGCCCTTTTGAACGGTGCGGTAGTCACACTTCAAGTATTCTTCATTGTTATCGTACTGTCGATTCCATTAGGGATTGTACTTGCTTTCTTAATGCAGATTAAATTCAAACCTTTAAATTGGTTACTCACCCTTTACGTTTGGATTATGCGTGGAACACCCCTCCTTTTACAATTGATCTTCGTTTATTACGTTCTTCCGAGTGTTGGGATTGTCTTTGATCGTCTGCCAGCTGCTATTCTTGCTTTTACGCTTAATTATGCAGCTTATTTCGCAGAGATTTTCCGTGGTGGAATCTTGGCTATTCCGAAAGGGCAATACGAAGCAGCAAAAATGCTTAAACTTAGTCCTTTCCAAACTATCCGCTACATTATCCTTCCTCAGGTGGTTAAGATTGTCTTGCCAAGTATTTTTAACGAGATTATTAACTTGGTTAAGGATTCATCATTGGTTTATGTGCTTGGGGTTGGAGACCTTCTTTTGGAAAGTCGTACCGCTGCGAACCGTGATGCGACCCTAGCACCGATGTTTGTGGCTGGAGCTATCTATCTTATCCTTGTGGGTGTGGTGACTGTGGCTTCGAAACACATCGAAAAGAAATTTAACTATTATAAATAGGAGACCTTATGTTAGAATTAAAAAATATTTCCAAGCAATTTGGTCAACACAAAATCTTTGATAACTATAACCTAACTGTCGAAGAAGGGAAAATCTTGGCTATTGTCGGACCATCCGGTGGTGGTAAAACGACTCTCTTGCGTATGCTAGCAGGACTTGAAAGCATTGATTCAGGACAAATTATTTATGAAAATGAAGAGATTCCTTTGGATCAGATGGAAAGTCGTAACTTGTTAGGTTTTGTCTTCCAAGATTTCCAACTGTTTCCACACTTGACAGTCTTAGACAACCTAACGCTTTCGCCAATTAAGACGATGGGAATGTCTAAGGAAGATGCCCAGAAAAAAGCTCAAGCCCTACTTGACCGTTTAGGTCTGGGAGCTCACGGAAATGCTTATCCTTACTCTCTTTCTGGGGGACAAAAACAACGTGTTGCATTTGCGCGTGCTATGATGATTGATCCGAAAATTGTCGGTTATGATGAACCAACATCAGCTCTTGACCCTGAGTTACGTCAAGAAGTAGAGAAATTGATTTTGCAGAATCGTGAGACTGGGATTACACAAATCGTTATCACTCACGATATGCAGTTTGCACAGCACATCGCCGATGAGATTGTCACTATCAATCCAAAATAGTGAGGATTTTCCATGAAAAAAATAGTAAAAACGATTTTGTTAGGCTGTCTTGTCATTTTGCCTTTGTTTGTGCTATCAGCTTGTAGCTCGCGTTCACATTTTGCAACTCAGAAAGACCAGTGGCAAACCTATACCAAAGAAAAGAAAATCAAAATTGGTTTTGATGCGACCTTTGTTCCTATGGGGTATGAGGAAAAGGATGGTAGCTATGTTGGTTTTGATATTGATCTTGCCACTGCAGTTTTTAAATTGTATGGTATTGATGTCGAATGGCAGGCTATTGACTGGGATATGAAAGAAACAGAACTGAAGAATGGGACAATTGATCTCATTTGGAATGGTTACTCGGTCACGGATGAGCGTAAGCAGTCTGCAGGCTTTACAGAGCCTTATATGGTCAATGAACAAGTACTGGTAACCAAAAAGTCTTCGGGAATTGATTCTGTTGCAGGAATGGCAGGTAAGACCTTAGGTGCCCAAGCAGGGTCTTCCGGTTATGATGCTTTCAATGCTTCTCCGAAGATTTTGAAGGATATCGTCGCTAACCAAAAAGCAGTCCAATATTCGACCTTTACTCAGGCCTTGATTGACCTTGATAGTGGACGTATTGACGGCCTATTGATTGACCGTGTATATGCTAATTACTACTTAGAAAAATCAGGAGTTCTGGATCAGTATAATGTCATGCCTGCTGGTTATGAGGGTGAAAGCTTTGCTGTAGGTGCTCGTAAGGCAGATAAGACACTGATTAAAAAAATCAATCAAGGATTTAGAACCCTTTATAAAAATGGAGAATTCCAAAAGATTTCTGACAAATGGTTTGGTGAAGATGTTGCCACCGACCAAGTTAAAGGGAAAAAATAGAAGGATAACAACATTCTAGAAGGGATGTTGTTATTTTTTTGTGGAAAATACTTGAAATAAAACAAGTTATATTTTATACTAATGTTAGTTTATAAACTAACGAAAGGGTGAGCATGGGATATTTTGATTATTCAAGAGAACCGCAAAGTGATATTGCTTTTGTAGATATGAAATCTTTCTATGCGAGTGTAGAGTGTGTTGAACGTGGGTTACACCCTCTTAAGACTTCTCTATGTGTGATGAGTAGGGCTGAAAATGCTAATGGCTTGATACTAGCCTCCTCGCCCATATTTAAGAAGGTTTTTGGCAAGTCAAATGTTAGTCGTTCTTATGACTTACCTTTTGACATTCATTCTCGTAAGTTTCACTATTATAATGCCAAAAAGCAGGGACTTCCAACGGATAGAGATTTTGTAGATTACATCGAATCTTGGGCTAAGGTTACCTTTATCGTTCCTCCTAGAATGGATCTCTATATAAAAAAGAATATCCAGATTCAACACATTTTCCAGAATTATGCCAGTGTTGAAGATATTCTTCCTTATTCCATTGATGAGGGTTTCATTGATCTCACGTCGTCACTGAATTACTTTATTCCCGATAGAACAGTTACAAGAAAAGATAAGTTAGATATGATTTCAGGGCGTATTCAAAGAGATATTTGGAGGGAGACAGGTATTTACTCGACAGTTGGGATGTCTAACAGCAATCCCTTATTGGCCAAGTTAGCTCTTGATAATGAGGCCAAACATACGGCTACTATGAGAGCCAACTGGTCCTATGAAGATGTTGAGACTAAGGTTTGGAATATTCCCCATATGACCGATTTCTGGGGGATTGGAAAGCGGATGGAGAAGCGTTTAAACAAGTTGGGGATTTTCTCTATTCGAGAACTTGCTAATAGCAATCCTGATACTCTTAAAAAGGAGTTAGGTATTGTGGGCTTAGACCTCTTTTTTCATGCCAACGGTATTGATGAGAGTAATATTCATAAACCTTATAAACCAAAGTCACATGGCTTAGGAAATTCCCAAATCTTGCCACGAGACTATGAGCGTCAAGCTGATATTGAATTGATTCTAAGAGAGATGGCAGAACAGGTAGCTATTAGGTTAAGACGAGCCCATAAGAAAGCTTGTCAAGTTTCCATTAGTATTGGGTTTTCAAAGTTAGAGGGCAAGCGTTCGCTACAAGCACAGATGAAGATTGAACCTGCTAATAATACAAGAGTACTAATAAGCCATGTCATTGAACTCTTTAGGAAGAAATATCAAGGAGGGGCTGTTCGAAGTGTCAGTGTCTCTTATGCAAATTTTGTAGATGAAAGGCTTCAAATTATTTCTTTATTTGATAATCCAGATGACATTGATAAAGAAGAAAGACTTCAGGCAGCTATAGATAGTATTCGACAGGAATTTGGCTTTACGACAATTCAAAAAGCAACTGCTTTACAGGAGGCATCTAGAAGTCTTGCTCGAAGTAAGCTTATTGGTGGACACTCTGCTGGAGGATTAGATGGCTTAAAATGATAGACCGTAGTTACCTTCCCTTTCAATCAGCTAGGGAACATCAAGATAGGGGAATGATGAAGTGGATGGGCTTTTTCTTATCAGAACATACAAGTTCCCTACATGAAGATAAGACTAAAGAAAATTTTAGGAGTCATTTGGATGATTTAGAGAAGTTTACTTTATTAAACCAGCTTTATTCAGGTCAATTATTGGGAAATTTCCAGATAAAGGATCAAGGTAGGCGCTGTAGATGTAGTGGCTATGTGGTCGACTTGGATTTTAATCAAGTTACCATAAAATCTTGCAAGCGACATAAATGTATTCGAACAAAGGATATATTAGAAATTAGTTTGGGGGTTGAAAACATAGATGAGGAAGAGAAAAATTTATGATGATAAATTTCAAATTGATTATTTTTCTGATAGCTATTTAAAATTTGAAGAAGACTTTTATCGCTATTCTGCCATGGATATTCCCTTAACCTTTTTGACGGATGATATTATGAGGGAGCTAGCTATCAGTCAAAAGAATTATTTTTTATTAAATAAAGAGAATGCCAGAGATGGACGCAATCATTATTTCCATTTTGAAGTCAGCCTAGTTGATTCCAGGACGCTTGTGAGACAGTATAGGTATCTTGGAAATGATTGAAACAAAGCAATATCAGCAGCAGAAATAGTAACAATTCCACTTGTATAGAGAGTTTTCAAGAAAGTTTTCGCAAGCTAAGAAAAGCTTTATGTAAGCGTTAACATTGTCTTTGTAAGTGCTATAATGAAGGTGTTAAAAGTTATCATATGGAGGTAATTAAGATGAGAGCAGTTGTTGTTAATCAAGCAAGTACAGGTGTTGAAGTTGTTGATCATGAAAAACCAGCAGTAGTTGGTCATAGTCAAGCTTTGGTTAAAGTTGAATACTGTGGCGTTTGCCATACTGACCTTCACGTAGCTCATGGAGACTTTAGTCAAGTAACCAGGTCGTATACTAGGCCACGAGAAGGTATTGGTATTGTCGAAGAAGTTGGTGAAGGTGTTGAGACACTTAAAAAAGGTGACCGCCTATCAATCGCTTGGTTCTCGAAGGATGTGGTCATTGTGAATATTGTACAACTGGTCGTTGAAACACTCTGTCGTTCTGTGAAAATGCTGGTTATAGTGTTGATGGTGGTATGAGTGACTATGCTTTGGTTACTGCTGACTATGCTGTGAAAGTTCCATAAGGACTTAATCCAGCTCAAGCTTCATCTATTACTTGTGCGGGAGTGACAACATATAAGACTATTAAAAAAGCTAAAGTTGAACCAGGTCAATGGGTAGCTATTTATGGTGCTGGAGGACTAGGTAACTTGGCTATTCAATATGCTAAGAAAGTTTTCAATGCTTGAGTAGTGGCTGTTGATATCAACCAAGATAAACTTGCTTTGGCTAAGGAATCTGGTGCTGATTTAGTGGTGAACGGTAAAGAAGTTGAAGATGTAGCAGGCTATATCCAAGAAAAACTGGTAGTACACACAGTGCTGTTGTAACAGCGGTTTCTAAGGTTGCTTTCAACCAGGCTATCGATAGTGTACGTGCTGGTGGAACAGTCGTTGCGGTTGGTCTCCCATCTGAATATATGGAGCTCTCAATTGTCAAAACAGTTCTAGATGGTATCCGTGTTGTTGGATCTCTTGTAGGTACACGTAAAGACTTAGAAGAAGCCTTCGACTTCGGTGCACAAGGATTGGTAGTACCGGTTGTTGCAACTGTTCCTGTTGATACAGCAGTAGAAGTCTTTGATCAAATGGAAAAAGGTGAAATTCAAGGACGTAAAGTATTGGATTTCACTAAGTAAGCAAACATCTATCTATGCTATTTTGACTATGTGAAGAGTCGAGTGGTGTAAACTTGAACTGATACTAGAAAGTTAGACAAATAATTTAAGTGAAGGATTTAGTTCTCTACTATATAGGACTAGGTCCTTTTAGTTTTACCTTAATTCGTTTGTTGTTGTAATATGTACTGTCCTCAAAAAGATAGACAAAATTTTATTCATTTGAAAAGTAGTAAAAAAGTTATATAATGATTTCGTAAATAAAGAGTTAAAGAATATTATCATTTATAACAAGGAGTATGAAATGGATTCTACCGACTTGGACTCGAAACTATTCATAGAGTTTAAATCACGTGGGAAACGATGCCAACTTTTATATATATCCGATAGCCATAGTGAAGGGTTATATGAGATTGTTTCTACTGAACGAGAACGTCTTGCTATGTGGCTTCCTTGGGTGGATGAAATGAAAAGTGTTAAAAATGAAAAAGCGTTTATAAAGTATGCACGAGAAAAAATGGAGCGCAATGAGTTATTTATGTTAACAATTTGCATCAATCAAAAACCAGTAGGGATGATAGATATACATAATATTGATTTACAAAAATATCAAGCCGAAATTGGATATTGGATATCAGAAAAATATGAAAATCAAGGTTTTGTAAAGCAGGGATTAAAAGAATTAATAAAAATCATTCCATCCAAATTTAAAATTGATAAGCTATTGATTTATATAGATGTTGATAATGTTAAAAGTAAGTTTATACCAATAAGTTTAGGTTTTAAAAAGGAAAGAGAAATTTCCCAATTCGAGTTCTATAATGGATCCTATCATGATTTTCAAATTTATGGGCTAAATGTCAATGAAAGAAATATAGCAAATGGTTAAAGTGAAATTTTTACAAATAAATAACAATCTGAGTGTTTTGATTTTCCCCATTGTCTAAGTATGTTGTAAGAGTTAATACTGAACATCAGAAAAGGAAAAATTTTTCTGACCCCATATCATTGCCTATTGGTTTATTTTTGTAATTAAGATCTTGGATAAACAATATAAGTGCACAATAAAAACTCATAA
>NZ_KV832490.1:0-19377 GCF_001837455.1 Streptococcus sp. HMSC068F04 | reverse complement strand
CCACCCGTTAGACGGGTGGTTATGATTTAAATGGCTCATAAAGAAAAGTATGAAGCAGAGTAGTCTGTACCTCCTCAAACAAGGTCTCATTTAGATTGTCTTTTGCCTAGCTTTTCTTTATAATAGTATAAATAGTTATTATTGATCATAAAAGGAGATAGCTTTACCTATGGCTAAACTATACGGAAGCTTGGAAGCTGGTGGTACAAAATTTGTTTGTGCTGTCGGTGATGAGAAATTCCAAGTCGTTGAAAAAACTCAATTCCCAACAACTACACCTTATGAAACAATTGATCGTACGATCGAATTTTTCAAACGTTATGAAGACCAATTGGCTGGAATTGCTATTGGTTCATTCGGTCCAATTGATGTTGATCCAAACTCTGAAACATATGGTTTTGTGACTTCAACACCAAAACCACATTGGTCAAATGTCGACCTTCTTGGTTTGATTGCTAAAGAGTTTATTGTGCCTTTCTACTTTACGACTGATGTTAACTCATCTGCTTATGGTGAGACACTTGTTCGTAAAGGTGTTAAGAGCCTTGTTTACTACACTATCGGAACAGGTATCGGAGCTGGAGCTATTCAAAATGGTGAATTCATTGGTGGTATGGGTCATACTGAAGCTGGTCACGTATATGTACCGCTTCACCCAAATGATGTTTCCAATGAATTTAACGGTACTTGTCCATTCCACCGTGGATGTTTGGAAGGTTTGGCTGCTGGACCATCGCTTGAAGCCCGTACAGGTATTCGTGGTGAATTGATTGATCAGCACTCTGAAGTTTGGGATGTTCAAGCTTACTACATTGCTCAAGCGGCTGTCCAAGCAACAGTCCTTTACCGTCCTGAAGTTATCGTCTTTGGTGGCGGTGTTATGGGGCAAGAACACATGCTTCGTCGTGTTCGTGAAAAATTCACAGCTCTTTTGAATGGTTACCTTCCAGTACCAGATGTAAATGAATATATTGTGACACCTGCTGTTTCAGGTAATGGCTCTGCGACGCTTGGTAACTTCGCACTTGCTAAAGATGTAGCTGACAAGCATGCAAACAAATAAACAAAATATGTAAAATCGCTTTAAGAGATAATCTTAAGGCGTTTTGCTCTATACAGGAGGAAGTAATGGAACCTTTATTTTTAGATTCACCAATGCATGAGAAAATCTGGGGAGGTAATCGCCTCAAGACAGAGTTTGGTTACGATATTCCCAGTGAACACACTGGTGAATATTGGGCAATTTCTGCCCATCCTAATGGTGTATCCTATGTCAAAAATGGAAAATATGCTGGTTTCCACCTGGCAGAGCTTTACAAGGATAATCCAGAACTTTTTGGGAACCCCAAGACTGGTGTTTTTCCTTTGTTGACCAAGATTTTGGATGCTAATGACTGGCTTTCAGTGCAGGTACACCCTGATGATGCCTATGGGCTAGAGCACGAAGGTGAGCTAGGAAAGACAGAATGTTGGTATATTATTGATGCTGAAGAGGGTGCAGAAATTATTTATGGTCACAAGGCTAAGACAAAGGAAGAGCTGGCATCCTTGATTGAAGCAGGTGATTGGGATGGACTTTTGGCGAAAACTCCTGTTAAGAAAGGTGACTTTTTCTTTGTACCAAGTGGCACCATGCATGCTATTGGTCCAGGTATCCTTATCTTAGAGACTCAACAATCTAGCGATACCACTTATCGTGTATATGATTTTGATCGTAGGGATGATCAGGGAAATAAACGTGAACTTCATATTCAACAGTCTCTTGATGTCTTGAATCTAGGGAATCCAGAAAATAGTGTCCCAGCAACTGTTAAGACCTTGCAATTAGAGTCGACTTGTTTGACATCAAACTCCTTTTTCACTGTGTATAAATGGAAACTCAGTGGCTTGGTTGACTTCAAGCAAGCAGCTCCCTATTTGCTTTGTTCCGTACTTTCTGGCAATGGGACCATGACTATCGATTCACGCATTTATTGTCTAAAGAAAGGTGATCACTTCATTCTTCCAAATGATGTGACAGATTGGGAAATTGATGGACAATTGGAGATGATTGTCAGTCACCCTAACGAGGCTTAAGTATGAGTAATGAAAAAGTTTTAGCGGCCCTATTTGAGCGTATTGAAATCAACAAATCATATTATTTTGAAGGAGCTTATTATCGTCTGAAAGACTATGGCGACCACATTTATGGCTTACAACGGGCAATTCCTGGTATGTGTGGTGAAAAAACAGCTTCCCCTAGCATCAAATTTTACTGGAAAAATGGTGTCTTGGACTATCAATTCTACGTTGATTTTGAAGCAAGTCCTATGATAATGAAGGCTTATAGTAGCACCGACCATGCCTTCTTTGAGCAGGCTTTTGAAAATCTTTTGCATGATTTTGAGGATATCCTAGAGAGCCAAGAAAACTCTGAGAAGTAGGCATAAAGTATTATTGTCGATATTTTCAGTGAATCTAATAAAAAAGTTTTAGTTTATTTGCGAATCCATTGTGAAAGCCCTTAAACTAGGGCTTTTTTCTTTGTCAATCCTTGAGTGATTTCTTGTTTAAAGGGGGCTTTTGTGGTAAAATATGGAGATAAAGACTGTCGAAAGGAAAAAAGATGGCAAATATATTACGCAAAGTCATTGAAAATGATAAAGGCGAAATTAAGAAACTAGAAAAAACTGCCAAGAAAGTCGAGAGCTATGCTGATGCAATGGCGGCTCTTTCAGATGAAGAACTTCAGGCAAAAACAGAAGAATTTAAAAAACGATATCAAAACGGAGAAAGCCTAGACCAACTCTTGCCAGAGGCATTTGCAGTTGTTCGTGAAGGGGCAAAACGTGTCCTTGGACTTTTCCCATATCGTGTGCAAATCATGGGTGGTATCGTTCTTCACCATGGTGACGTCCCAGAGATGCGTACAGGGGAAGGGAAAACCCTGACTGCGACAATGCCTGTTTACCTAAATGCTATTTCAGGTGAAGGTGTACACGTTATCACCGTTAACGAATACCTTTCAGAGCGTGATGCGACTGAAATGGGTGAGCTTTATAGTTGGCTTGGTTTGTCAGTAGGGATTAACCTTTCAGCCAAATCACCAGCTGAAAAACGTGAAGCTTATAACTGTGACATCACTTACTCAACCAACTCAGAGGTAGGTTTCGACTATCTTCGTGATAACATGGTTGTTCGTAAGGAAAACATGGTACAACGTCCATTGAACTATGCCTTGGTCGATGAGGTTGACTCGGTTCTTATCGATGAAGCTCGTACACCATTGATTGTATCAGGTCCTGTAAGTTCAGAAACTAACCAGTTGTATCATCGTGCAGATGCCTTTGTTAAGACCTTGACAGAGGATGATTATGCCATTGATATTCCAACAAAAACAATTGGTTTGAATGACTCAGGTATTGACAAGGCTGAAGAATTCTTCAACTTGGACAACTTGTATGATATTGACAACGTTGCCTTGACTCACTATATTGACAATGCCCTTCGTGCCAACTACATCATGTTGCATGATATCGACTATGTGGTAAGTCCTGAGCAAGAAATTCTTATCGTCGACCAATTTACAGGTCGTACCATGGAAGGTCGTCGTTTCTCAGATGGACTCCACCAAGCCATCGAGGCAAAAGAAGGTGTACCGGTTCAAGAAGAAACGAAGACATCTGCCTCAATCACTTACCAAAATATGTTCCGTATGTACAAGAAATTGTCAGGGATGACTGGTACTGGTAAGACCGAGGAAGATGAATTCCGTGAAATCTATAACATGCGAATCATTCCGATTCCAACTAACCGTCCAATTCAACGTATTGACCACGACGACCTTCTTTACCCAACCTTGGATGCTAAATTCCGCGCTGTGGTACAAGATGTTAAACGTCGTTATGAAAAGGGACAGCCAGTCCTTGTTGGTACGGTTGCCGTTGAAACATCTGACTTGATTTCTAAGATGTTGGTTGAAGCAGGTATTCCTCATGAAGTACTTAATGCTAAGAACCACGAAAAAGAAGCGCATATTATCATGAATGCGGGTCAACGTGGTGCCGTTACGATTGCGACCAACATGGCCGGTCGTGGTACCGACATTAAACTTGGTGAAGGTGTTCTTGACCTTGGTGGCCTTTGTGTCATTGGTACAGAGCGTCACGAAAGCCGTCGTATCGATAACCAGTTGCGTGGTCGTGCGGGACGTCAAGGGGACCCAGGAGAATCTCAATTCTACCTTTCACTTGAAGACGAATTGATGCGTCGTTTCGGTTCTGATCGTATCAAGCAAGTCTTGGAACGTTTGAACGCTGATGATGAAGATATCGTTATCAAATCACGCATGTTGACTCGTCAAGTGGAAGCGGCTCAAAAACGTGTCGAAGGAAATAACTACGATACTCGTAAACAAGTCCTTCAGTACGATGATGTTATGCGTGAACAACGTGAAATCATCTACGCTGAGCGTTATGATGTTATCACAGCGGAACGTGACCTTGAACCTGAGATTAAGGCTATGATTAAGCGTACGATTAACCGTACAGTAGATGGTCACAGCCGCAATGATCAAGAGGAAGCTCTTAAAGGTATTTTGAACTTTGCTCGTCAGGCCTTGGTTCCTGAGAATGCCATCTCACTTGAAGATTTACGAGAAGTGGGAGAGGTAACGAAACGTAGTGTTAATTATGACGCTATTAAAGTTTACTTGAATGAGTTAGCAGCTGATGTTTATGATCGTCAAATCAAGAAATTGCGTTCAGAGGAAGCTATCCGTGAATTCCAAAAAGTCTTGATTTTGATGGTTGTTGACAACAAGTGGACGGATCACATCGATGCCCTTGATCAATTACGTAATGCCGTTGGTTTGCGTGGTTATGCCCAAAACAACCCAATCGTTGAGTATCAATCTGAAGGGTTCAAGATGTTCCAAGATATGATTGGGGCAATTGAATATGATGTGACACGTACAATGATGAAAGCACAAATTCATGAACAATCTCGTGAAAATGTGAATGAACGTGTTTCAACAACAGCAACAGGCAATATCCAGGCTCACCAAGCAGATGCTAATGGTCAAGAAATTGACTTTAGTAAGGTTGGTCGTAATGACTTCTGTCCATGTGGCTCTGGTAAGAAATTTAAAAATTGTCACGGTCGTAAACAATTTTAGGAAAAAAGAAATAGGTAATTATTATGGTTTTTAAAGCAGTAAGTGAAAAAATTGATTTTGATGCAGTTAAAGAATCAACTACATTGACAGGTGAAGCCCTTGCCAAGAAACAAGCTCGTGATAAAGAGCTTGAAGCAATCATCAAGGGTGAAGATGACCGTACACTTTTGGTTATTGGTCCATGTTCATCTGATAATGAGGATGCAGTTCTTGATTATGCTCACCGTTTGGCTAAACTTCAAGAAGAAGTGAAAGATAAAGTCTTTATGGTTATGCGTGTTTATACAGCTAAACCTCGTACAAATGGTGATGGTTATAAAGGACTTGTCCACCAACCTGATGCTGAAGGTAAACCAAACCTAATCAATGGTATCAAGGCTGTGCGTAATCTTCACTACCGTGTTATCACTGAAACTGGTATCACAACTGCTGATGAAATGCTTTACCCAGAAAACCTTCCTTTGGTAGATGACCTTGTGTCATATATTGCCATCGGTGCACGTTCTGTAGAAGACCAACAACACCGTTTTGTTGCATCAGGTATTGATGTTCCAACTGGTATGAAGAACCCAACATCAGGGAACCTTAACGTTATGTTTAATGGTATCTACGCTGCACAAAACAAACAAAACTTCCTCTTTAACGGTGAAGAAGTTGAAACATCAGGTAACCCATTGGCACACGTTATTCTTCGTGGTTCAACGAATGAATATGGTAAAAACGTGCCTAACTTCTACTATGATGATGTTCTTGAAACCATCGAACACTATGAAAAAATGGGTCTTGAAAATCCATTCATCGTTATTGATACAAACCATGATAACTCAGGTAAACGTTACTTGGAACAAATCCGTATCGTTCGTCAAACCTTGATTAACCGTGACTGGAATGAGAAAATCAACAAAGTTGCACGTGGTTTCATGATTGAATCTTACCTTGAAGATGGCCGTCAAGATGCGCCAGATGTCTATGGTAAATCAATCACTGACCCATGTCTTGGTTGGGATAAGACAGAAGAATTGATTCGTGAAATCCACGATACTTTGTCAAAATAATAAGGTAACAGAAACCATGTATGGGGAGTGAACCGTTTGGATGACCAAGCGGTTCGCTCTCTTTTCACAAAGAGAGGGAAATAAATGGGAATTCATCAAAATAGTCCGCTGATTGATGTAGCGGAAGTAAGGAAATTACATGCTCTTACGGGAGATGCACTAGTAACTAAACAGGCTAATGATGAGGCTTTGGCAAAAATTATCAAGGGTGAGGACAAACGTATTCTCTTGGTTATTGGTCCATGTTCATCTGATAATGAAGAAGCCGTTCTTGACTATGCTCACCGTTTGGCCAAACTTCAGGAAGATGTGAAAGATAAAATCTTTATTGTTATGCGTGTTTATACAGCTAAACCACGTACTAATGGAGATGGTTATAAGGGGCTTATCCACCAACCAGATGCAGAGGGTGATGTAGACCTTCTTGCTGGAGTTAAGGCGGTTCGCCACCTTCAGTCACGTATTATTACTGAAACAGGCCTTCCAATCGCTGACGAGATGCTTTATCCGTCAAATCTTTCCTTCTTTGATGACCTACTTAGCTACCACGCTGTTGGAGCACGTTCGGTTGAGGACCAAGAACACCGCTTTGTAGCTTCAGGTATTGATGTGCCAATTGGCTTGAAGAACCCAACGTCAGGAAATTTGAATGTCATGTTTAATGGTATCTATGCTGCGCAGAACCAACAGCATTTCCTTTACAATGGCGCTGAAGTTAAAACAGATGGTAACCCGCTCGCTCACGCTATCTTGCGTGGTGCCAACAATGAAAATGGTCAGAACATTGTCAACTACCATTACGAAGACTTGGTTAAGGCTTTGGACAAGTACAGTGCATTTAATTTGGAAAATCCATTTATTCTTGTTGATACAAACCATGATAACTCAGGTAAAAACTTCATGGAACAAGTTCGCATTGTGCGTGAAGTCCTTCTTAACCGTGAGTGGGATGAGCGTATCGCGGATACCGTGCGTGGCTTTATGATTGAGTCTTACCTTGAGGATGGTCGTCAGGACACACCTGAAGTTTATGGTAAATCAATCACAGATCCATGTCTTGGCTGGGATAAGACAGATAGCCTTATTCGTGAAATCCACAATAGACTTTCGTAACAATTATGATTTTTGGACATGGTATAGACTTGCAGGAAATTTCAGCTGTAAAAAAGGCTTATGACCGCAATCCACGCTTTGCAAAAAAGGTATTGACACCAAAAGAGTGGGAGCGTTTTGAATCCCTTTCTGGCAATCGCCAGATGTCCTATTTAGCAGGTCGCTGGGCTGGTAAGGAAGCATTTTCAAAGGCCTGGGGTACAGGTATTGGAGCAGTCGGCTTTAAGGATATTGAAATTTTGACCAATGACAAGGGAGCGCCAGTGGTGACCCAGTCGCCTTTTGAAGGCAATGTCTTCATCTCGATTTCCCATAGCGGTGATTTTGTTCAGGCAAGTGTCATTTTAGAAAAAAACTAAGAGATAGATGTTGGAAGAGGATAGCTTATGATCTCAAGTTTACATCGACCAACCTTGGCAAAGGTTGATCTATCAGCAATTTCAGAAAATATTGAACAAGTGGTTAGCCACATTCCTAAAAAGGTAAAGACTTTTGCAGTTGTTAAGGCCAATGCCTATGGTCATGGTGCTGTTACGGTGGCCAAGCATTTGTCTAAACAGGTAGATGGTTTTTGTGTTTCCAACCTAGACGAGGCACTTGAACTCCGTCAAGCTGGCTTAGAGCAACCGATACTTATTTTAGGAGTCGTCTTGCCAGACGAGGCTCCTTTGGCTATTCAAGAAAACATCACTCTGACGGTAGCTTCGCTTGAGTGGTTGGAAATGGCTAAGGATCAGGGGCTTGATTTGACTGGTTTGACCTGTCATATTAAGATTGATTCAGGCATGGGACGCATTGGGGTGCGTAGCCAAGGAGATGCAGATAGCTTGATTGCTGGTCTGAAGGCACTTGGTGCGGATGTCGAAGGTATTTTTACCCATTTTGCAACAGCTGATGAGGCAGATGATAGTAAATTCAAGCGTCAATTGGCCTTCTTCACGGATTTGGTTAATAACTTGGTGGACCGCCCTCGCTTGGTACATGCAAGCAACTCTGCGACGAGTATCTGGCATGCAGAAACAGCCTTTAATGCTGTACGTCTGGGTGTCGTGATATATGGTCTCAATCCTAGTGGCAGTGCTTTAGAACTTCCCTATAACATTCGTCCTGCTTTAAGCTTGGAGACAGCGCTTGTTCATGTTAAGATCCTGCCAGCAGGTCAAGATGTGGGTTATGGTGCAACGTATACGACGACAGCTGATGAGGTTATTGGAACCATTCCGCTTGGCTATGCGGATGGTTGGACCAGAGATTTACAAGGTTTCCACGTTATTGTTGATGGACAGCTTTGCCCAATTGTTGGGCGTGTGTCTATGGACCAGATCACTGTTCGCCTTCCTAAGGTTTATCCCCTAGGAACTCCAGTTACGCTTATGGGGGAAAATGGGGGAGCAAGCATCACTGCGACAGAGGTGGCTGAAAAACGTGGCACTATCAACTACGAGGTCCTTTGTTTGCTTAGTGATCGTGTACCTCGTAGCTATGATTAATATAAATAAATAGAAATCCAGTTTGATACTGGATTTTTTGATTTTAGTGAAGAGCATTTTCATGTGTTATAATAGCTGATAAGGCTTCCTCTTTCACGAGGAGAAGAACACGATAGAAATGATAGAGGATATGATTCGACTAGATTCACCAATTGCGGATTTGAAAGGCTTTGGTCCTAAGTCCGCTGAAAAATTTACCAAATTAGATTTACACACGGTTGGGGACCTCTTGCTTTATTTTCCTTTCCGATATGAAGATTTTAAGAGTAAGTCTATCTTTGAACTGATGGATGGCGAAAAGGCTGTTATTACGGGAACGGTGGTGACCCCTGCCAATGTACAGTATTATGGCTTTAAACGTAATCGTCTGAGTTTTAAAATCAAGCAAGGAGAGGCAGTGATTGCCATTAGTTTCTTCAACCAGCCTTATCTTGTGGACAAGATTGAGATGGGGGCAGAAGTGGCTATTTTTGGCAAATGGGACCAGAAGAAGTCTGCAGTGACTGGTATGAAAGTGTTGGCTCAAGTTGAGGACGATATGCAGCCAGTCTATCATGTGGCCCAGGGCGTTAGTCAGGCCCAGCTGATAAAGGCTATAAGGGCAGCTTTTGATAGTGGGGCCTTGAATTTGTTGGAGGAGAGTCTCCCACAGGTGCTTATGGACAAGTATCGTCTCATGGGACGTCAAGAGGCTGTGCGTGCCATGCATTCTCCGAGAGATTTGGCTGAATATAAGCAGGCTCTGCGTAGGACCAAGTTTGAAGAGCTCTTTTATTTCCAGATGAACTTACAGGTACTGAAGGCTGAGAATAAGTCCGAAACCAATGGTCTAGCAATTGCTTACGATGAGGCCAAAATCAAAGCCAAAATTGCAGAATTACCATTCCCATTAACAGAAGCCCAACAGCGCAGTTTATCGGAAATCCTAGCTGATATGAAATCTGGGGCTCATATGAACCGTCTCTTACAAGGAGATGTGGGCTCAGGGAAAACAGTTATCGCTAGCCTGGCTATGTATGGGGCCTATACTGCAGGATTGCAGTCTGCCCTTATGGTACCGACGGAAATTTTAGCGGAGCAGCACTATCAGAATTTACAGGGGCTTTTTCCTGAGCTAGAGGTAGTGCTCCTAACTTCTGGGATGAAGGCGGCGGACAAAAAGGTAGCTCTTTCCAAAATCGAATCTGGGGAGGCTCAGATGATTGTGGGGACTCACTCACTGATTCAGGATGCTGTGACTTATCACAGGCTTGGGCTAGTAATTACTGATGAGCAGCACCGTTTTGGGGTTAATCAACGTCGTATTTTCCGTGAGAAGGGTGACAATCCTGATGTCCTCATGATGACAGCGACACCTATCCCTAGGACCTTGGCGATCACTGCCTTTGGAGAGATGGATGTGTCAATCATTGACCAGATGCCAGCTGGGCGTAAGCCCATTATTACCCGTTGGGTTAAACATGAGCAACTAGATACCGTACTGACTTGGATCAAGGGCGAGTTGGAAAAAGATGCTCAGGTCTATTTTATTTCACCTTTGATTGAAGAGTCTGAGGCTCTCGATTTGAAAAATGCGGTGGCCCTTCATCAGGAACTCACAGATTTCTTTGGGGATTCAGCTAGAGTGGCCCTGATGCACGGTCGCATGAAAAATGATGAAAAAGACCAAATTATGCAGGACTTCAAGGATAAAAAATCTCAGATTTTAGTATCAACTACAGTTATCGAAGTGGGGGTTAACGTGCCAAATGCTACGGTTATGGTCATTATGGATGCCGACCGCTTTGGACTTAGCCAGCTTCACCAACTTCGAGGACGTGTAGGTCGTGGCCATAAGCAGTCCTACTGTGTTTTGGTGGCTAATCCTAAAAATGATACCGGGAAAAAACGCATGCAGGCCATGTGTGAGACTACGGATGGTTTTGTTCTAGCAGAAGAGGACCTTAAAATGCGTGGTTCAGGAGAGATCTTTGGAACACGTCAGTCAGGAATTCCTGAATTTCAAGTGGCTGATATTGTGGAAGACTATAATATCTTAGAGGAAGCAAGGCGCGTGGCCAGCCAAATTGTATCTGACCCTAACTGGCGTGAGAATGCTGATTGGCAGGTGCTTGGAGCTCATTTGAGAAGCCAAGGCGAGTTTGATTGAGGAGGAAACCCATGAAAAAGAAACGGTTAAAAATCGATTTTTTTGCTATCTTGCATCCTTTATTTCTTATGATGTTAGGTCTCCTGTTTTATTTTTTCGCCTTCATCTTGATTTGGTTTATTACCGAATTGGCAAAGTTGATAGAAGGAAAGACGGACTTTCATACCCTATATCTTTATTCACTTCTTATCTCTCTAGTTTGTTCGGTATTACTGATTATGTACGTCGCGGGTTTTATAGCTCAGCTGATTATCCATATACAGCATCAAAAGGAAAGGACGCTTTTGCCGGTCTGGTGTATGCTTACGGCTGTACTGATGCTTGTGCCCCTATTCGAAGATTTTAGTATCTTAGGCTCGTCCTGGAATTTTAAAGGGTATTTTCTTTCCATAGTTGCTTACATTGCCTATCTCTTTACAAAGCTACCCAAGGTTATTGAAAGTTACCGCTATCATGCGACAATTCGCTATGCTGTTTGGGTGGCTCTAGTCCTGGGAATTATTTTATCCATGCTTTAGACAGAAAAACTCTCAGTAAACTCACTGAGAGTTTTAAGTTTCCTTCAAGCTTATTACAAGCTTTCTTTAAGTTAGGTAACCTATAATAAAACCATCAAAACGAGATAGGTTTTGATAATAAAACGTTTTGGCTAAGCCAAACCATTCCTAAAAAGGAGGACAAAACAATGACAGTAAAAATCAAAGTAACCTACAACCGAAATTTCCAGAAGCATCCTCAAGACTTTAAGGTTTATCAAAACTAGTATTGATGCTAGGAAGAGGCTAAATTTACCCATATTCTACAACTTTCATCCCTCATTTTCCAAAATCCCTTTTTCCTTTTTTCATAACGTAGAATCCCTCTTCTTAAACTCATAAAAAGTCTAGACGGAAGCATGACCAGTCTAGGCGATTAACATAAGTAAGCTAACCAGTTGAGATTTTCTTGACTGGTTTTTAAATTTAGATAAAAAAATATCGAAAAACGATAAAAATGTGTTGACAAGGAGAAATAAAGAGTGTAATATATATTCATCGATAAACGATAATAAATTTTCGATAAAGACAATCTTATTCGCGAAAAAGAGAAATTATTTACTAAAACTATTTAACAAAGGAAAAACCTATCATGAAAACACTTAAACCAATCATCAACGCTCTTCTTATTCTTCTTATGGCAATCTACGGTCTTGCAATGCTTGCTTTACTTATCCTTCCTTTTGTGAACGTGGCCAATCTTTTCCCAGGTGCAGAGGTTCAATACCTTTCTGGTTGGGGTTACTGGCTGGTCGCAGAGCTACAATTTGCCTTCTATCTTGCCTTGATTTGGCTCCTTCGTAAAGAGTTTAAAGATTTTACTTGGAAGGCACTTTGGACAGAAGATTTCTCACTTTTCTTGAAAAAGGCTGCCCTTCTAACCTTTGTGCCATCAGCCTTGAATATCTTCTTGCAGTTGGGAACGACAGATCACCTAGTAATGGACTTCAGCACATCAGTTTGGCTCTTCTTGGTCTCTCTAGCTTGTGATGCTATCCGTCTTCGTAAGGGACAAACGGCTGTTAAATAAGTGAAAGAATCTTATTTGAAAAGTAGTAAAATCTTACCTATAAACTAGTATTTTATATTGATATTCGATATAATTGATACTGTTAATAGTTAGCTAATGATTTAGTATGAGGTCAAGGGCTCCTAGAGGCACCTTGGCTTTTTCTAGTCTATGCTCAAAGAAATCAAATGAATTTACAATCGAGGTAACACATGACAACTATCTTATTTTATTTTTTTATCATCCTAGCCTTGGCTGGCTCTAGTTATTATGGTTGGAGATCGGCCAAAAGTGCTAAAAATCGTCAGGAAACGCAAGAACAGAAACGTCTACGTAGTATTCTCCTGTTCGTTAATGTCCTCCTTTTTGCGGGCTTTTTAAGTCTTGTTATTACCATTCTTAATGATGCCTTTATCCTGACTGGTCATGAAGGACTCTTACAACAAGGTTTGCGTATGCTTCTTGGTTCGGGGGTTACTGTGAAAAGTACTAGCACTAGTCTGACGCTTTTTACAGCAACCATTGATTTCCTTCGTATGTCAGTCAACATAGGCTTCTTGTTGTGTCTACGTGTCTTTCTGATTAATCTTTATCGTTCTGATATTTTTATCGCTAAAAATGCTAAGTTGGTTCGTTGGTCAGCGCATTTGCTCGTTCTTGGGGCCTTTATCAATAATGGTATCTTTACATTTGGGACAGGCAACCAGAGTTATAGTTTCTTTAATATCAGTTATTTGCTAGTTAGTTTTGTCCTCTATGCTGTTGCTATGATTTTGACTAAGGCTAATACCATTGCTGAGGAAAATGAGTACACGATTTAGGAGGGGCTTATGATTATTGTCAATTTGGACGTTGAACTTGCCAAGAAGAAGATGCGTTCGGGTGAGCTAGCAGAACGTATTGGTATTACTCCAGCCAATCTCTCGGTTCTTAAGACAGGCAAGGCTAAGGCAATCCGTTTTACAACACTGGACGCTATTTGTAAGGAGCTAGATTGCCAACCAGGAGATATTCTTGAATATAGACCAGACGAAGAAAATTAAAAGCCTGAAGCAGTTCAGTCACCTTTCTAGTGACCATGCTTCAAGCTTTTTATTTTTTCTTCAACCATGCAATCAGGGATAGACTGGCTAGCACGGTGCCACAGACCATGGCGATATGTGTTTTTGAGACTGTCAGCTCATAGTGGAAATCTTTATTTTCCAATTTATCGGTTGCTTCAATACTAAGTTTCATGTCTTATCCCTCGATATAGTCTTTCAATTCTTGGTCTTTAAGTCCCGCACTGAGTGCGATGAGGAGTTTGAGGCGAGCCTTTGGTGCGTTGAGTTCTTTAACAAACATAACGCCAGCTTCTTGGAGTTTGACTCCCCCGCCTTCATAGGCGTAGACAGGTTCGGCGATACCGTTGAAGCAGCGGGAAACGAGCACAACAGGGACTCCTTTTTCCATAAGATTTGTGATTTCTCTTGCAGCCAATGGTGGGAGATTTCCGGCACCTAGTGCCTCGATAACCACGCCATCAATCTTTTCAGGGTCTAGGAGACTGATGATTCCATCTCCGATACCCATCCCAGCATAGGCCTTGATGATTGGTACTGTTCCTGTGATTTGTTCCAAGTCAAAGCGTACACGAGGCTCAGCAGTTTTGAACCAGAGGATGTCATGCTTCATGATGATGCCTAGTGGACCATGAGTTGGTGTGTGGAAGGTTGCCACGTTTGTGGTATGGGTCTTAGTCACATACTTGGCTGCATGGATTTCATCATTCATAACGACCAGGATTCCTTTGTCAGTGGCCTTGTCGTCGCTAGCAACACGTAGGGCTGAGAGATAGTTATAGACTCCGTCGCTTCCTAGTTCGTTCGACGAACGCATGGCACCAGTTAGGACGATTGGAATCTCAGGGACGGCCATGGTGTCTAGGAAGTAGGCTGTCTCTTCCAGAGTATCTGTTCCGTGGGTGATGACCACACCATCATATTGCCCAGCTGTTTCCTTGATTTTTTTGTAAATATCCAGCATGTGGTAGGGTGTGATATGCGGGCTGGGGATATTAAGAAAATCGAGAACGGTTAGTTCTAAATTGTCTAAATCAAGTCCCACATGGTTCATGGGATTATCAGCGTTTTGGCTGACCTTGCCATCATTATCCGCTGACATGGAAATTGTTCCTCCAGTGTGAAGAACTAGGATTTTTTTTGTCATTTATATTACTCACCATTATATTATATGTTATAATTTATTTTAGCATAAAATGTGAGAAGGAGGGGAGCTCTGTGGCCATTAAAGCAGTCTTTTTTGATATTGATGGGACTTTTCTAAATGACCGAAAACGTGTGTCAAGTTCAACCAAAAAAGCTATCAGTCAAATGAAGGAAGATGGTATCTTGGTTGGTTTGGCAACAGGTCGTGGTCCAGGATTTGTTCAGCCTTTCATGGATAATCTGGGTCTGGATTTTGCAGTCACTTATAATGGTCAATATATTTTGACTCACGACAAGGTCCTTTATCAAAATCAGCTCCCTAAATCAACAGTCTACAACTTGATTCGCTATGCCACCAAGCACCGTAGAGAGATTTCTCTAGGGACAAGCACAGGTCTTGTTGGTTCCAATATTATTAGTATGGGGACGAGTAAGTTTGGGCAAATCGTCAGCCGTATTGTCCCTAAGTCCTGGGCTAAGATGGTGGAACGTAGTTTCAAGTCTTTGATTCGTCGTTTCAAGCCACAAAGTATTGAGACTCTTAAGACTATCATGCGTGAGCCTATTTATCAGGTGGTTATGGTAGCGACGGTGGGGGAAACACAAGATATTGAAGAAAAGTTTCCTCATGTGAAGATTACCCGTTCAAGTCCTTATTCAGCCGATATTATTTCAGCGGACCAATCTAAGTTAAAAGGTATCGCTCATCTAGGTGAGGTTTTTGGTTTCGAACTCAGTGAGGTTATGGCCTTTGGGGATTCGGAAAATGACCTAGAAATGCTGTCTGGCGTCGGCATTGGTGTTGCCATGGGTAATGGTGAAGACGAGCTGAAAGACCAGGCTACCCATGTCACTGATACTAATAACCAAAATGGGATTGCCAAAGCCTTGTCACACTACGGTTTGATTCATTTTGAGACAGAAAATTCATTTACCAGTGATGATGACAACTTCAACAAGGTTAAGGATTTCCACCATTTGATGGATGGCTCAACTAACGACATGCCTCGTGTTTACGGTATCGAGGAAGCTGGTCACCGTGCGGACTTCAAGTTGGAAGAAATTGTCGAATTCCTTTATGCTTCATCAGGTGGGGACAAGCGTGTCTTTGGTCAGGCTGTTCTGGATTTGCATGCTGCTCTTGATAAGGCAGCCCTCAAAGTTAGTTCTAAAGAGCACTCAGAGTCAACGATGGTTGGTCAGGTGGATGCTTTGACTGACTTGCTTTACTTGACCTATGGTTCATTTGTTCTTATGGGGGTGGATCCTAAACCTTTCTTTGATACGGTTCATGAGGCTAATATGGGGAAAATTTTCCCAGATGGAAAGGCTCACTTTGATCCCGTGACCCACAAAATTCTTAAACCAAGTGACTGGGAAGAGCGATTTGCACCAGAACCACACATTAAACGAGAGCTGGATCGTCAGATTCAAAAATCTCTACAAAGAAACAGATAAGAAGATATAAAGGTTTGGACAGCTTGCTCCGAACCTTTTTCTAATAAAAATGACATTTATTAATGGCTTTATTTGTGATAAAATGAAGTCATTCTATGTATTTTTAAGGAGATTATTATGACTAAAGCAGATTGGTTAGACTTTTTTGAAGCCATCAACGGTCGTTCAGCGACTGAAGAAGAAATTGCAGCAGCACTTGCAGCTGGTGAGTTCCAAGATGACGCACCAGCAGTAGAAACTGCTCCAGTACAAGAAGCGCCAGCACAACCAGCATTCGCTAATGTTCAAGAAACACCAGCCCAAGAGGCGCAACCACAGCCAACTTTCGCTGGTGCCCAAGAAGCGCAACCACAGCCGACTTTTGCGAGTGCACAAGACGCGCCAGCGCAAGCTCCTTTTGCAAATGCTCAGGCAGCCCAAGCACAACCAACCTTTGCGGGTGCTCAAGCTGCTCCAGTACAAGGAGTGCCAAATCAAGCAGCGCAACCACAAGCTGGTTTTGCCAATCCTCAAGCTGGTCAACAAGCGGCTTTTGCTAACGGTCAACCTCTTCAACCAGGTCAAAACGTTCAATTTATCAATGGTCAAGCTGTAGTTGTACCAGCGCAACCATCAGCATTTGCGACAACTTTCAAAAACTACTGGACATGGTTGCTTAATGCATGGCGTCGTCCAGCTGACATGACAGATTATGGGAAACACAATGGTTGGCTTAACTATATCTTCTTGTCACTCTTCACTGGACTTGCCTTCTTTGCAATCTTGAGCGCTGTGGCACGTAAATTTGTTAGCCCAGTTGTATCAACAACAAACGCATTGTCTAGTATGTTTGGTTCTTACGGAACAGATAGTTACTCATCTTCATTTTCAAGTCATACATCTAGCATTGGTTTTGGAGCTTTCTTTGCAAGTATCCTAGCTGCCTTCCTCTTTATCTTTGCCTTTATCTTGGCAGGATTTGTAACACGTAAGGCCATCTTCCGTGATCCTGAGACTACTTTCTTGAATAGCTTTGACCGTTTTGGTCGCTTGACATCATTGGCCTTGCCAATCTTGCTAGTAACAATCTTGTTGGGAGCTATTGGACTTGTTGCCTTCCCAGGATTCTTGTTCTATGTTGTTTACTTCTTATTTGCAATTGCTAATCTATTTACAATTGTTCCTGTAACAACAGCGTGGAAGGCTGATAAATTCTATCAAATGATTTTGGCAGCACTTTTGAATGGTGTCATTTTGTCAATCTTGTTTGCAATTGTATTTGCTATCATGTCATCATTTACAGTAGGTCTTCTATTCTAAGTAAACCTCTGACGATTTTTGAAAAAGCAAGTTTATAGGAGTCTTTATGGCAACAAAAGAAAAGTGGATTGATTTATTTGAAAAGGCAGTTGGTCGTCCGCCCCATGCTTTGGAGATTGAAGAAGGCCAAAAAGCAGACTTTGATTTAAAGGCTATTAAAGGCATTGCGGCAATGGGCTTGGACCAAGAGGCCACTCCTTCTGAACCAACAGAAGAAGTTGATGAGTATGACGTTGCCGAGGAAGTGTTTGAAGATGTACCGCTTGGTGATGAAGAGGAAACGACTCCTTTAGAAATTGAGGAGCTTTCACCAGTATCTCAAGCAGATCAAGGTCAAACTGAAGAGAATTCAGAGGCCGCTTCTAAAGAAGCACAAGCCATCTGGATGAAGGCTTTTAAAACCTATGTTGGACGTCAGCCTCTTCCTGAGGAATTCCTACTTGGTAAGTCTTCAGGTTATGATGTGTCAACCATCCATCAGTTTATCTCAGATGGTAAGGCAGCGAAACCAGCCAAGCAAGCCATGGCTAAAGGAAAGAAAATCCTAATTATTGCTGGTGTTGTTGCAGCAGTCTTAGCGCTAGCTGGTTACGGCTTTGGTTCTTATTACTATTCACGTGGTCAAGTAGCAGAGCGTTATGAAGCAGCAGCTAAGAAGAGTTTTAAAGATAGCTTGGAATACCAAGTATGGTCTGATACTAAAAAGGAAATTAAAACATCCGAAGTCAAGTACACAGACACTAAAAGTACACAAGCCTATAGCAAGAGCCAACTCCTGTCTGGCGAACGTATGCAAAAGGTTGGACGTCAGTTCCTTATTTTTCCTAAGTGGCGAGTCGTGGTAGATCCTGGAACGGTTGATTTAACCGTTAATACAGCTGATTTGAATGTGACTATTAACGGAGTTTCTTATGCTACTACAGATGGCAATAACTACACGGCTAAATTGAACCATCTCTATCCAGGAACTTACAATTTTGTGGCTTCTGGTAAGGTCAATGACCAAGATATCACTGTCTCATCTGAGGAAAATGTTACTTCTAAAACAGAAGTCAACCTTTCTGTAGAGTATCTTAGCTTTACTGTTAAGTCTAATCTTAAGGACGGAGACCTCTACGTTGGTGGTACCAAAGTTGGAACCCTTAACTCAGGGAAACTAGATGTTAACAAGGTAGCAGTAGCGGGTTCATCAGCTGTTTTTGTTAAGAAGAATTTCGAAGATGGTAGCTCTATTAAAACAGAGACATTGTCTATTAAGAAAATCTCTGAAGGCCAAACGGTGACTCTTGATGCTGATGGTGTTCTTGACCGTGATACGGCAGATCGTCTTTTGACCGCTGCTTACGGTAAATTTGGTAGCTACGCTTCTAATCACAACACGACACCAGATGGTGTATCCGACATTTTCCTTAATGGTACTGATGATACCATGTACAAGGATGTAACGGCTGATATTGATAGAAATACTACGGGTGCTAAAAACCGTGCCGCTGATAGTATTACCTTCTCGGACGTTGACGTCACAGAAGTCGTTCAGACTGGTGAGAAGACCTTCAAGGTGACCTTCACTGCAGTTTATGATTTCTACTATGGTTATAATTCGAAATTCAAGTCATCAGGAGATATCAAAGATAAAATCTCTTGGTCTTGTAATGTGGAATACGTTGGCGACGATGATAGTGATTCTAGCGGTAGCGGTTCTAACTACAGCGACTACCGTATCAATGGTAAGGCCGGTGAATCACAAAAAGTAAGTCGTGAAGATACTGTGAAATAACAGTTGCTTGCTCAGTTAGTTAGCATTGAACGGATTACGAATAGGAGGTTAGTCCTCCAGACTAAAAAATGAAGAACTTGGCAATTGCCAGGTTCTTTTGTTTGTGACTTTAAGTCCGTTTCGCTCCGA
>NZ_KV832489.1:0-19386 GCF_001837455.1 Streptococcus sp. HMSC068F04 | reverse complement strand
ACCCACTACAGTTGACAAAGAGCCCAAAAAGGAAGCTCTAAGACTTCCTAAATGATTATTTCAATATTATTCAACACTAAAGAGGTATGGATAAACTGGTTGGTCTCCTTGGAAGATTTCAACTTCGATACCTTCGTGAGCCTCTTCCAATTTTTCCGCAAGTGCTTGAGCTTGTTCTTGATTACCTTCTTCGCCGACATAAATCATAACAATTTCACTGTCTTCGTCAATCATCTTGTCAAAAGTGTCAAGAAGGGCTTGATCCATATCTGGTGTAGACACAAGGATCTTACCATCAACCATACCAAGGATATCATTTTCATGAATTTCAAGTCCGTCAATAGTTGTGTCACGTACCGCCAAGGTCACGCTACCACTTGTTACATCTGAAAGACTAGCTGTCATAGCTTCAACATTCGCTTCGATACTTTGGCTAGGATCAAAAGCAAGCAAGCTTGTAAAGCCTTGTGGTACTGTACGCGTTTCAACAACTGCCGCATTGACATCTACTACTTCAGCAGCTGATTGTGCTGCCATAAAGATGTTTTTATTGTTTGGCAAGATGATAACATTCTTAGCATTAACCTGCTCAATAGCCTTAACAATATCTTCTGTTGATGGGTTCATTGTTTGACCACCTGAAATCACATAGTCAACACCTTGTGATTTGAAGATATCTGCAAGCCCATCTCCAGCAACAACTGCAATAAGAGCAAAGTCTTTAGGAGCAGAAGGTGCAGCTTGGATAGCTTCTTCTTTTTGAACTTGTGCATCGTGTTGGTTACGCATGTTGTCAACCTTAACTTTGACAAGAGCCCCATATTTAAGACCTTCTTGCATGACAAGACCTGGATCCTCAGTGTGGACGTGAACTTTGACAATTTCATCGTCATTAACAACAAGGAGAGAATCCCCAAGGTTGCTCAAGTAATTTTGGAACTCTTCATAGTCAAAGTCCTTCACATAAGTTGGACCTTGTTTGAGACCAATCATGATTTCCGTACAGTAACCAAAAGTAATGTCTTCTGTTGCAACATGACCAGCAACTGACTTATGATGTTCTGCATTGATCATCTCTGTCATCGTAGCAGGTGTCGCTTGGAAGTCCTCTGAAGCGATATACTCACCTGTGAGGGCTGACAAGAAACCTTCATAAATGAAGACCAAACCTTGACCACCTGAGTCTACCACACCAACTTCTTTCAAAACTGGAAGCATCTCTGGTGTCTTAGCCAAGGCAGCCTTAGCTCCATCGAGAGCTGCACGCATAACCTCAACAGCATCATTTGTAGATTCAGCTTTCTTAATCGCTGCTGAAGCTGCACCACGTGATACTGTAAGGATTGTTCCTTCAACAGGTTTCATAACAGCTTTATAAGCAACTTCAACCCCTGCTTGGAAGGCATGAGCTAGATCTTGGCCGTCAAGTTCCGTTTTGTCCTTGATACTTTGACCAAATCCACGGAACAATTGTGAGGTGATAACACCTGAGTTACCACGGGCACCCATCAAAAGACCTTTAGACAAAATCTGACCAACTTCACCAACTGTTGAAGCTGATTGATCTGCGACAGCTTTAGCTCCGTTATCCATAGTCATTCCCATGTTTGTTCCAGTATCTCCATCTGGTACTGGGAAGACATTGAGTGAATTCACATATTCTGCTTGCTTACCTAGACGTGTTGCTGCCGCTTGGACCATCTCCTGAAGCAAGCTTGTTGTAATTTTAGACACTAGTTTTCTCCTACGACTTTAATATTTTGAACGTAAACATTTACTGTTTCAGCCTTGATACCGAGTTGATTCTCAAGATTAAATTTCACACGTTCTTGAATATTTTTTGAAACCTCACTAATCTTAACACCGTAACTCATAACAGTGTAGACATCAACAGTGATACCTGCATC
This sequence comes from Streptococcus sp. HMSC068F04, assembly GCF_001837455.1. Lineage (NCBI taxonomy): Bacteria > Bacillati > Bacillota > Bacilli > Lactobacillales > Streptococcaceae > Streptococcus > Streptococcus sp. HMSC068F04. The sequence goes on along the minus strand of NZ_KV832489.1, from coordinate 17,479 downwards.
AGTAGATTTCACGACAACTCCTTTTGCGTAGTTTTCTTTTCCAAGAAGTGCTTGAAAATTATCTCGGATAGCACTCTTACTTGCCATACCGACAACGCCAAAAATTTCTGTTGCTGAACCGCCAACTACTGTTGCGATGACATCATCTGACAATTCGATTTGACCATCTTTTGTATTGATTTTTACAGTCATAATTACTACCTCAAAAAGTTTTTATCAGCTTATTTTACCATATTCGAGCCTACTTGTAAAAAATAAGAAGAAGATACCCTTTGAATAAGAGTATCTCCTCAGTATTTATCCTTAAAACTTTCTCTTTACGAGATAACGACGGTACATCACGTAGAGGAAGATCGCACGCCATACATTATCAACAACGGTTGCAATCCAGACTCCGGCAAGACCCAGTCCTAGACTCACCCCAAGGAAGTATCCTGAGAAAATTCGGATAATCCACATCCCAATAGTCGTCGCATAGAAAGGCATCTTAGCCTTACCCAGACCTTGCCAAACTGCTGTGTAGACTAGAGTCCCCGAAGTCACAGGATTCCCAAGGAAAGAATAAAGAATAACTACCTGACTAGCCGCAATAGCTGCTTTATTATCTGTAAAGAGACCCGATAATCCTTGGCCAAAGAGCAAGATACTCCCTGAAACCAGAACCATCAAGAAGGTGGAAATCCAATAAGACTCTCGTATAATACGCTTCATCTGCGTCTTATCCCCTCGACCCAGACTATTGGCAACCAAGATAACCGTAGCCGTTGCGACTCCCATACCAGGCATATAGTTAAACTGGGTGAGGTTTTCACCAATGGCGTTACCACCGACAACGGCTGTACCAAAGGTAACAATAATAGCCACGATGACCACATCTCCAGCACGCATCATCAGTCGTTCACCTGCTGCTGGCAGGGCAATCCCCAACAACTCTCTATTAAAAGGTTTGGTAATTTCAAGCTGCTTCACATCCAGTTTCATCGCTTGCCAGAGTATCACTGTCCCAACCAGACGAGAGAAAACCGTAGCTGTTGCGACCCCAATAATCCCCCAATGTCCCACAAAGATGGCTAAAGAAGATAAAATAGCATTAAGAACATTGGTCAAAAGACTGACAACCATGGAAATACGAGGTCGTCCCTTGGCTCGTAGGATGTTACCAAAAGTAGTCATCAAGGCTAAGAAGACCACTCCTCCACCGACAAGAGCAAGGTAGAGACTACCAGCCTGAGTCACAGATTGCTCAGTACCTAAAAGATTAAGAATGGCCCCACCACCAAAAATGGAAAGTAGACCAAGGATGAGACTAAGAGCAAGGGTAATAATAATAGCATCCCAAGTGTCTCGGTTAGTCGCTTTTTCATCACCTTTTCCTAGACTTCTAGCAATGACACTGGCACTTGAGGCTCCTAGAGCAATGAAGATAGCTTGGTAAATCGTAATGATATTATTGGCTACGGAAACCCCCGATATAGCGATAATACCCACCTGAGCCACTAGGTAAGAATCGACAACCCCCATCAACATTTGTAGAAGGTTTTCGGCCATAGCAGGCAAGGCTATGTTTAGAATTTTCTTTGTTTCTGTCATAATATTCTTTTCTATATTGATAAAAATAGGGCTGATTTCTCAGCTCCTATTTTTTTATTCTTATACACCAAGATAGCTTTCAACTGCTTTTTGCATATCAGCTGCCGCAACAACTGTTTTATGGCGAACTTCTGCATGTTCAAGTCCATCTACAGCAGCTGGGATAGCTACACCTGAAAGTTGGTGCAAATCTTCTACTGCTTTGAAATCATCCCCACTATCTTTACCAGTGACAGCTGAAACAGCCACACGTGGGAATTTGTATGGGCTAGCTGTTGAAGCGATAACTGTTGGTGTGTAGTCATCTGTCTTTTGAACATATGCTTCGTAAACAGCTGAGGCAACTGCTGTATGAGGATCTTCGATATACTTGTCTTCATCATAGACACGCTTGATTTCAGCAGCTGTTTCATCCTCAGTTGCAAAACCTGCTGCAAACAAATCAAGAATATCTTTATCTGCATCAGCCAAAGTATACTCACCCTTAGTCACAAGTGCATCCATAAGCTCTTTAGTCTTAGTAGCATCATTACCAAGAAGGTGGAAAATCAAGCGTTCCAAGTTAGAAGATACCAAGATATCCATAGAAGGGCTTGTTGTTACCTTGAAGTCACGTTTCTTGTCATAAGTACCTGTTGCGAAGAAGTCTGTAAGGACGTTATTTTCATTAGAAGCACAGATTAATTTGCCAACTGGAACACCAATCTGACGTGCATAATAAGCCGCCAAGATATTACCAAAGTTTCCTGTTGGTACTGTGAAGTTCACCTTATCTCCGTTTTGGATATGACCTGCCTTAACCAACTGTGCATAGGCATATACATAATAAACCACTTGCGGTACCAAACGACCAACGTTCATTGAGTTAGCTGATGAGAATTGCGTATGATGAGCCAACAATTTCTCACGCAAATCAACATCATTAAACATACGTTTCACATCTGTTTGAGCATCATCAAAGTTACCATCAATGGCAATAACGTGAGTATTAGCTCCTGTTTGAGTGGTCATTTGCAATTCTTGGATTTTTGAAACACCGTCTTTTGGATAAAAGACAATGATTTCAGTTCCAGGAACATCTGCAAAACCAGCCATGGCAGCCTTACCAGTGTCACCTGATGTCGCTGTCAAGATGACAATCTTATTATCAACACCTTGCTTTTTAGCTGATGTTGTTAGCAAGTATGGCAAGATTGAAAGGGCCATATCTTTGAAAGCGATAGTAGAACCATGGAAAAGTTCAAGGTTGTAGTGGTTCTTAAGTTTAACTACTGGTGCAATGGCAGCTGTATCAAACTTGTCATCATAAGCATTTGTGATACAGTAATCCAATTCCTCTTCAGTAAAATCATCCAAGAAAGCTGACAAGACCAATTTAGCAACTTCTTGATAAGAAGCGTCTTTCAATTGATCAAAGTCCAAAGCAACCTCAGGCGTTGACAACGGTGTGAACAAGCCACCATCTGTTGCCAAACCTTGAAGAATAGCTTGACTAGCTGTTACTTTATTATTTTCGTCACGTGTTGATTGGTATACAAGTGTCATGGTAAATCCTCTTTTTAGATAGTCTGTGGCTCTATTGTAGCATAATTGTCAGAATATTTCTACACGTATTGTGACTTGTGAGAAAATCATTCGGATATCACCCTATTTTCTCCTCTCAAAGACATGAAAAAATCCGGAATAGCTATTCCGGATGTCATCTTAAAATTTATCTTTGGTGTCATTCTTAGTTGAGAAAGTGATATCTTTTGATTTCCCATCACCACTAAGCGTTACTTTCTTATCTTTTTTAGTCACTTTTAGCTCTTGACCTTTTTTCACATTGAGACCATCAATATTAACGTCTTTGTTGATAGAAGTAACAGTCATCTTATGTCCCAAGCGACTAACCTTCCCTTTGAAAAGGGTTGTCGTTGTTTCGCCTGTCTTCGAATCATACTTTTGACCGCTGTCTTTTGCAGCTTTTTCAAGAGCTTCATCAAGTTCTTTTTCTATAGTTTCCTCACTATAATAGTTTTCAAAGGAATCTCCATAGAAGGCTTTAAATAAATCTCCAAAGGCTGAGAAGGACTTCTGAACCCTCTCACGATAATCCTTGATGTAAGTTTTCTTGTCAAAAGTATAGCTAGCAGTCACCTTCGCATTGCTACCTTTTACCTTCATGGTTACAGCAGTATCTGTAAAGTACTTTTCAAGCTCCTTACTATCCAAGTCTGTCAAACTTTCAGACATGCTTGAACTATACTCTCTACCTAGAGAACTACTGTACCATTTGCCATCAATATTACCTGTCACATAACGGTAAGTCATAAAGCCACCGATACATAAGAAGACGAGGACTACCGCTGACAAAACTGAGACTAGGATGCGTTTTTTCTTTTTGGGATCCATTGGTTTTTTAGGAGCCAAATTTGCCATAGCTGCTTGTCCTTCTGGAAAAGCAACCATAGAAGGTGCTGTTGTTGTTACCGCTGGTGCCGTTTCTGTTGGTAGAGGACTAGTGCTTGTCTCGACGATTTCTGCCTCAACCTTAATAGGTTCAGTAGTAGCTGTATCTTCAGCTTTAGCTGGTGCTTCATTAACAAACTCTCCAGCTTTCAAAGCATCCGCCATTTCCTGAACACTCGGCTTACGTCCGTTTACCGTCTCAAAATAGTCCAACCATTCTGCTCTTGTCATTTATATTCCCCTTTAATTTCCTTTTTTATTTATTTTTTGTAAAACTAATGTCACCGAATTCACTGTGTGCCTTGATAGTAAAGCCTTCATTGTTAGGCGTATAATCTAAGACATCACCTTTTTTAAAAGCATCTGAATCTCCAGCCTTATCCACAGTGATTGTTTGCTCCCAACGGTTAATATCTCCCGTAAAAGCAGTTGTTGTGACACGACCGGTTTTGGCATCGTAGGTATAGCTCTTTGGAAGTTCTTTCTTCACTGTCTCATCAAACTGTTTATAGTAGTCTTTTTCTGACAATGAATAACTATCAAAAACCTCCGAGAACTCCTCACCGTACTGACCTTTCAATTCAGTAACTCTACTCTGGTAAGCCTGATAAAGACCTTTACGATTGTAAACAAAGCTCACTTTTAAGTGAGCCTTATTGTCAGTAATACTCATTGCTGTATTGATATCGGTGATAAGATTTTGACCTTGTGGTAAAGCATTACTAACTTTATTCTTAGTATTAGCAGTATCTTTCAGAGTGGCTAACATTTTCTCACTAAAGGTTGGGCTTGTCCAATCGCCCTCAATGCTTGCGGCTCGATAACGGTATCCCATCACGAGACAAACGATCAAAAGTATGGTGAGTATCGCTGCAATCACACCTGATACCATCCCCACAATATTCTTTGAGGTTACTGGCTCCTTTGATTCTTTTACTTGTTGACTAGGATTGAATTGAACACTCACCATCCTATCAGCATTAAACTCTTTAAACTTATTAGTCGCTCTATTCCCTTCCATGAGAGCCCCCGATGGTCCCATTTTATGAGGCTTAAGAGGGTGTGCTGTTTCACCCAAGCTAAGCCCTTCTTCTTTTGTCATAGGAATCTCCTTATCTTGCTGTAAGGTTATTATAACAATTCTTAAAGCGTTTTTCTATCTTATTCAAGAAAGTCCTTTATTTTTAATTTGGATAAACACTCTAATTATAGAAGATTCCTGGCAAAAAAAGTAGCCCTTATAGAGCTACTTTAGTCTATCACTTACCCTTTATAATCAAAGGCAATTTCGATAATTTCTTTCAATTCTGAAATAAGCGGTTCTTTCGGATTAGCTGTTGTACATTGGTCTTCATAAGCATGTTCGGCCAAAGTATAGGCAGTGTCTTGAAGAAGTTTCTTAGTGACACCTTGTCCCTTCCAGTTCATGTCAATACCAACGGCAATACCTAATTCATATACTTTTTGTGCCAAAAGTTCAACCAATTCAGCATCTGATTGTTTGTCAGTACCCCATCCCATGAAACGAGCAATATCAGCATAATCCTTGTCTGCACGGAAGTAGTCATATTTAGGGAACATGGCGTGTTTTTGAGGATCACGACCATTGTAGCGGATAACGTGAGGTAGAAGAATTGCATTGGTACGTCCGTGTGGAATATTGTACATTGGACCAATCTTATGTGCTAATGAGTGACTAATACCAAGGAAGGCATTGGCAAAGGCCATACCAGCCATTGTTGACGCATTATGCATTTTTTCACGTGATTCTTCATCACCAAAACGGTAAGAATGTTCAAGATTTTCAAAAACAAGTTTAATCGCTTGAAGTGAAAGTCCGCGTGTATAGTCGCTAGCCATGACTGATACATAAGATTCAATAGCGTGAGTCAAAACGTCCATACCTGTATCTGCCGTAACGCTGGCAGGTACACTCATAACCAAAGCAGGGTCGACGATAGCAATATCCGGAGTCAAAGCGTAATCTGCCAATGGATACTTGATATGAGTTTCACTATCAGTGATAACCGCAAATGACGTTACTTCTGAACCCGTACCTGAAGTTGTAGGGATACAGATAAATGTGGTCTTTTCAGCATATGGAATCTTATAGGTACGTTTACGAATATCTAAGAATTTTTGTTTAGCACCGAAAAAGCTTACATCTGGGTGTTCAAAGAACATCCACATAGCCTTAGCCGCATCCATTGCAGAACCACCACCAAGGGCAATAATGACATCTGGTTGGAAGTCTACAAAGCGTTCCAAGCCTTTATAAACCGTATTCGTAGATGGGTTAGGCTCAACATCTGAGAAAACTTCAATCATTGGATCGTGACGGTTGAGTTCCAATTGGCGTTTAACCAAGGCAGCGTAGCCAAACTGAACCATACCTGGATCACAGACCAACATTACACGCTTAGCTTTGATATGACGCAGATATGTTATTGAGTCTTTTTCAAAGAAGATTTTTGGTGGGACGCGAAACCATTGCATATTATTGCGACGCTTTGACAATGTTTTTACGTTAAGAAGGTCAAATGAACTAACATTGTGAGAGATTGAGTTGTGTCCGTATGAGCCACAACCAAGAGTCAATGATGGGATCATGTTATTGTAGATATTACCGATACCACCTTCAGCTGATGGGCTATTTACCAAGACACGGCAGGCTTTCATGCGAATACCATATTGGAGTTGGAGCTCTTCATTTTCAGTGTGGATAACAGCTGTGTGTCCGAGACCACCCAAATTGAGCATACCTTCTGCTTTTTTGAATCCATCTTCAACGCCATCAGATTTGATAAGGGCAAGTACTGGAGACAATTTTTCCAAGGCAAGTGGGTGTTCCATTGTTGCATCTGGAATTTCTGCCAAAAGCAATTTTGTACCTGCAGGAACTTTAAGACCAGCTTTTTCAGCGATTTCAATAGCTGAGTGACCTACAATGGCACCATTTACAGCTGTACGCGCTTCATTAAGAACGACTTTTTCCAATTTAGCAATGTCGGCTTTTTTAGAAATGATGACACATTGATGTGCTTCAAATTCAGCCTTAACTTCGTCATAAATAGCTGCATCAACGATAGCTGCTTGTTCAGAAGCACAAATCATACCATTGTCAAAACTCTTTGAAAGAATGATATCGTTGACAGCACGTTTAACTTTAGCATCTGCCGCAATATAGGCAGGTACATTCCCAGCTCCTACACCAAGTGCTGGTTTACCAGTTGAGTAAGCTGCTTTAACCATACCAGGTCCACCAGTCGCAAGTACTGTGGCAATCTTAGGATGGTTCATCAAGAGACCAGTCGCTTCGATAGATGGCTCTTCAATCCACTGAATACAGTTCTTAGGTGCACCAGCTTCAATAGCAGCATCACGAACAATGCGCGCAGCTTCTGCTGATGATTTTTGAGCTGATGGGTGGAAGGCAAATACAATTGAGTTACGTGTTTTCAACGCAATCAAAGCTTTGAAAATAGTAGTAGATGTTGGATTAGTTGTTGGAGTTACCCCACAGATAACACCTACCGGCTCAGCGATAGAGACCAAACCTTGCTCTTTATCTTCAGCAATAACACCGACTGTCTTGTCATTTTTGATGCTATTCCAAATATATTCAGAAGCATACATATTTTTTATAGCTTTGTCTTCATAAATACCACGACCTGTTTCGTCAACAGCCAATTTTGCAAGATACATGTGTTTATCAAGCGCTGCGATTGCTGCATGGTGAACAATGTGATCCACTTGCTCCTGTGTAAAGTCAGCCATTTCATTGAGGGCTTCAACCCCCTTTATTGCCAATTCATCAATTACTGTTTGAATATCTTTAGTTTGTTTAATTTCTTTAGTCATATAAAACTCCTTTTAAGCACTTGTTAAAAAAATCACAAGCTTTTGAACAATATTATTATAGCTCTTTATTCAATTTTTGTAAACCCTTACAACGACAAAAATAAAGAAATCCATCCATTTTAGGACAGATTTCATCATTATTACCAAATAATCACACGATCTTCTGGGGCACGCCACATGCCGTCGCCTTCTTTAACGTCAAATTCCTTGTGGAATTCGTCGAAGTTTGGTAGTTGAACATTAGTACGGAGTTTTCCTGGTGCGTGGACATCGACACTTGCAAGGAGTTGCATGTACTCTGTCCGGGCTTTCATGCGCCAGATGCGAGCAAAGTTGGTGAAGAATTCTTCTGCGGAGAAATCTGCCTCTTTCTTAGCGGCTTCAAGGGCTGCAGCGATGCCTCCAAGATCCGCTACGTTTTCAGAGACGGTCAATTTCCCGTTAATCTTAGCACCATAAGAGTCTTGGCCTTCAAACTGATCGATGACTTTTTGCGTGCGAGCGGTAAAGGCTTCGTAATCTTCTGGTTTCCACCAGTCCTTCAAGCTACCATTCTCATCAAAGGAAGCTCCATTGGTGTCAAAGGCGTGTGAAATTTCATGGGCAATGACTGCACCGATTCCGCCGTAGTTAGCTGATGACGATTGGTGAAGATCATAGAAAGGTGACTGCAAAATTGCTGCTGGGAATACAATTTGGTTTTGTTGCGGATCATAGTAGGCATTGACCATATTTGCTGGCATATGCCATTCACTTCGATCAACTGGTTGGTTCCACTTACTCCAGCTATGAGCAATTGAAATTTCGTAGAGAGCTTGAGCATTTTCAACCAAGGTTTTGCTCTCGTCGATAATCTTCTTGGCATAAGTTTCTGGTAACTTTTCAGGGTAACCGATATGAGGTGTGATGACATTAAGTTTGACAATGGCTTTTTCACGAGTCTCAGGAGCGAGCCAGTCTGCTTTTTCCAGACGATCCTTGTAGACTTCAATCATGGTCGCTACTTTATGCTCTACGTCTGCTTTCGCTTCTGGTGAGAATTTTTCACCCGCATACCAGAGTCCAAGCGCTTGGCTATATGGTACTTCTGCTAATGACAAGGCTGCTTTTTCTTTGGAACGAGGTTCTGGAACACCTGCAATCGTACGACTATATTCACCAGCCAAGACACGGATTTCTTCAGTCAAAAATAGAGTCCAAGAAAGAGCTGCGCCGAGTTTCAATGCAGCATGAAGGGTCTCCCAGTTGGCTGCTGAGTAGAATGTTGGTGCGAATTCCTTCCAGTAACGCTCTTCTGGCACGATGATTTTATCTGGAGTTTGTCCGATCACTTCTGTAAAGAAGGCATCGAGTGGCAATTCTGGGACCAAGGCCTTGAAATCCGCCCACTCATAGGGATGGTAGAGTTTGTTATACTCTGATTTTTCTTCGTTCGACAAGACATATTTGGCCAATTCTGCATCCCCTGCAATGACCTTATCCAGGATATCTTTGATTTCTTCCTCTGAGAAATCAAATTTTGCCAAGAGTTTTTCCATCATTTGGCGCCAGATAGCTAGTAATTCTGGACCTTTTTCGTTACCTTCTTCATAGTAGGTCGTATCTGGCAAGATGAGAGCCGGTGCTTCTCCCCACAAGACATTCATTTGGGCATTCATAAAGTCTGGTGACACGCTAAATGGCAAGAGATTTGGTTTGCCAGCTAGTTCATAGGTGCCTAACTTGCTGGTATAGTCTTCAAAAGAAGACAAGGCCTTGATTTCATTGATCAAGGGCATGACTGGTGCTACACCAGCTGCTTCTCTTGCATCAAAATCTGCCACCATCTTATGGTATTTGACAAAGTTTTGGAGAATACTGTCTTCGGGCAATTCTTCACCTCGTTGCCATTTTCCAGTGATATCCAACATCAAGTTTTCGATATCTTGGTCCAAATCCATAAAACCACCGGTTGAAGGCTTATCATCAGGAATTACAGCGGTCTCCGCCCATTTTCCATTGACGTAATCATAAAAATCATCTTGTAAGCGTGTCATTACACTTCCTCCATCAACATTAAAAGTGCTTTCATTATAACAAAATTCCCCAGCAAAAGCATTTACTGAGGGAAGTTTGGCTTATTTTACTAAGATTGCTAGGGTTTGATAAGGCTTAAGACTTACCTTTTCAGCAAGCTCTGCATCGTCATAGTTTGATAAGAGCACGCCCCCTGACTGGTATTCTGCTGGAATCTCCACTTCAGCTTCACTTCCATAGAAATTATTGAGTACCAAGAGTTTTTGACCATCTAAATGACGTTCAAAGGCGTAGACTTGTTGACTATCTTCAAGTGCTGGCTGATAGCTGCCTTCTGAAATGATAGGCATTTCTTTACGCAAGCGAATCAATTCTTTATAGAATTTAAAGATTGGTCCGTCGATTTCATTTTCAACGTTGATGTCTTTGTAAGATTTACCAGCTTTCAACCATGGAGTGCCTGTTGAAAAACCTGCATTTTCAGAAGCATCCCATTGCATTGGCGTACGTGAATTATCACGTGACTTAGCTTGGATAATCTTAAAGGCTTGCTCAGGAGACTTACCTTGATCCAAAAGCATCTGGTAGGCATTGATGGATTCGACATCCACATAATCTGCCATAGAATCATAATCTGGATCAATCATGCCAATCTCTTCACCCATGTAGATATAAGGTGTCCCACGTGACAAATGAATGCTAGCTGCGAGCATAGTCGCTCCTTCATTACGGAAGTTCTTGATATCTACAAAGCGATTCAAGGCACGAGGTTGGTCATGGTTATTCCAGAAAAGGGCACTCCAACCACCACGTTCACTCATTTCCTTGCCCCAAGTATGATAGAGACGCTTGAGCTCTTCAAAATCAAAGGGAGTAATGGTCCATTTTTGACCATCTTCATAGTCGACTTTAAGATGATGGAAGTTAAAGGCCATAGACAACTCGTGACGCTCCGGTGCTGAATACAGAACACAGTTGTCAATGGTTGTCGATGACATCTCTCCAACTGTCATAAAGCTATCATCAGAACCAAAGGTCGCTTCATTCATCATACGAAGATAGTCATGGACAATTGGTTTATCCGTATAAGCTGGTTTCCCTTCATTTTCAGGGCAATCTACCAAGACCTCATCTTTCCCAATCAAATTGATTACATCGAAACGGAAACCTTTGACTCCCTTGTCACGCCAGAAGTTGACCACCTTGAACAACTCCTTGCGGACATTGGGATTTCGCCAATTGAGGTCTGCCTGTGTTTCATCAAAGAGGTGAAGATAGTATTTCCCTGTATCTCCAAAAGGAGCCCAGGCAGAACCACCAAATTTAGACAACCAATCAGTTGGTTGGTCCTGGATGAAGAAGAAATCTTGATAGTACTTGTCTCCAGCAAGAGCCTTTTGGAACCACTCATGCTCCGTTGAGCAATGGTTAAGCACCATGTCTAGCATGAAATCAATCTTGTGCTCTTTCCCGACACGGACCATTTCTTCAAAGTCAGCCATATCCCCAAAGACAGGGTTGACGGCTGTGTAGTCTGAAATATCGTAACCATTGTCACGTTGTGGGCTTGGATAGAAAGGATTGAGCCAAACCATATCCACGCCCAACTCTGCTAGATAAGGAATCTTTTCAATGATCCCTCTGAAATCACCGATTCCATTTCCTGTCGTGTCCTTATATGATTTTGGATAAATTTGGTATACAACCTTTGTTTTATCTAATGCCATTTATTTAACCTCTTTTTTATCAAAGGGTGGACCGTAACGTTTCCACCCCTTAGCTTATTTTGTTCGATGAGCAATCATGAGAACTTCACCACATTTGATATCACGTGGAAGATCCCCTTCAACATCTGCTTGGAAATCATCTTGATTTGTAATGATTACTGGAGTCTCAGTGACCAAACCAGCTTCTTTGATAACATCCATATCAAAGCTAATCAATTGTTGACCAACAACAACTTTATCACCTTGTTCAACATGAGCCTCAAACCCTTTTCCGTCAAGGCTAACCGTATCCATACCAATGTGCATTAGCATTTCAACACCTTTTTCAGAAACGATACCTACTGCGTGCTTAGTTGGGAAGAGTACTGTCACTGTACCATTCACTGGTGAAACCAATTCCCCTTGACTTGGTTCGATGACGACACCTTGTCCCATTACACCTGATGAAAAGACAGGATCTGTGGCTTGGCTAAGTGGTTTAACTTGGCCAGCAAGTGGGCTAACAACCTCTGCTGATTCAACAAGAGCCGTTGGAGTAGCAGTATGTGATGCAAATTCAGCTTCTTCTTGAGCTGCGAATTCTTCCTTAAGTTCTGTATCATCTTCTGTCTTAGTAAAGAGACCCGCTTTGCGGAAGAAGAAAGTCAAGACCATAGGTACAATGATAGCAACAAGCATAATTCCTGCAAATGGAATCATATACTTAGGTTGAATTGATAGAATACCAGGCAACCCACCAATACCAATAGAGGCTGCTGTAACGTTAAAGGTTACTGATAGAAGACCTGCAATAGATGAACCAATCATACCCGCAACAAATGGGTAAATATACTTGACGTTAACCCCAAAGAGGGCTGGTTCTGTAACACCAAGATAAGCTGAAATAGTAGCTGGAAGTGAAATTTGAGCCTCACGTTCATCATGACGATGCATAATATAGTAAGCAAAGACTGCTGAACCTTGAGCAATGTTTGATAGAGCAATCATAGGCCAAAGAGCTGTTCCACCAGCATCTGCAATCAACTGAGTATCAATTGCATTGGTCATGTGGTGAAGACCAGTGATAACGAACGGCGCATAAAGGGCACCAAAAACAGCACCGAAAAGCCATTTTACAGGACCTGTCAAACCAGCAAGAACCACTGTTGAAAGAGCTTGTCCAATAGTCCAACCAATAGGACCTAAAACCGTATGAGCCAAAATAAGGGCTGGAATCAATGACAAGAACGGTACAAAAATCATTGATACTACTTCTGGTACATGTTTACGCCAGAAAATTTCAAGATAAGAAAGTGACAAACCAGCAAGAAGGGCTGGAATAACTTGCGCTTGATAACCTATACGATTAACAGTAAAGAATCCGAAATCCCAAACCCAATCCTTAGCAATTTCAGACGCTGGTGTCGATGCTACTGAATAAGCATTAAGCAATTGTGGTGACACCAGACAAATACCCAAAACAATTCCAAGAATTTGGCTAGTTCCCATTTTACGAGAAACAGACCAAGTAATACCTACAGGCAAGAATTGGAAAATAGCTTCACCAGGCAACCACAAGAAGTGATTCACTCCTGACCAGAACTGAGAAACCTCGGTAATTGTCTTACCGTCAAGCATTGACCAATGCACACCCTCGAGAACATTACGGAAACCAAGGATTAATCCCCCAACGATAAGGGCTGGAATAATAGGCGTAAAGATCTCCGCCAAGGTTGTCATAACACGCTGAACTGGGTTTTGGTTGCTCTTGGCAGCTGATTTAGCAGCTTCTTTAGAAACACCTTCAATCCCTGATACAGCAGTGAAATCGTTATAAAAGATTGGCACATCATTACCAATGATAACTTGGAATTGACCTGCATTGGTGAAGGTCCCCTTAACAGCAGGAATGGCTTCGATTGTTTTCACATTTGCCTTCTTGTCATCACCAAGAACAAAACGCATACGCGTCGCACAGTGAGTAACAGCAGTCACATTTTCTTTACCACCGATTGCAGCAAGCAGATCTTTGGCTTATTGTTCAAATTTACCCATTTGAATCTCCTTTTCTTTTTTGACAATATCTGATTGACTTGATAAACTGATTGTAAACGATTGCAAATTTGTCTGCAAGTGTTCCGGTGTTTTTTTACCTACAAATGAGGAGAAAGATGAAAAAATATCAGATTATTTATAAGGATTTAGAAAAAGCTATCCATGAGCAAAAGTATCAAGTGGGAGACTTTCTCCCCACCGAGCAAGAACTGGTTCAATCTTACCAGGTTAGTAGAGATACTATACGAAAGGCATTAACCTTACTCGTTGAAGAAGGCTTGGTCAAAAAAATTCATGGCTCTGGTTCTCAGGTTATTAACCAGGAACAAATCAACTTTCCTGTGTCTGACCTTACTAGTTACCAGGAGCTAATCGAGCAACAAGGCCTTAATTCGCAAACCAACGTTATTTCTCTGGATAAAATCATTGTTGATTCAAATCTCTCAGAAAGAACTGGTTTTTCTAATAGCCGACAGGTTTGGCGTGTTGTTCGTCAAAGAGTCGTTGATAGCTGTGCCTCTGTTATAGATATTGATTACCTAGACGCCAGCCTTGTTCCGCAACTAAACCGTAGCATTGCTGAATACTCTATTTACGACTACATTGAGAATCAACTCAACCTTAGCATTTCCCACGCCTTTAAAGAAATCACTATCGATAACGCTACCGATCAAGATAAGATTCTTATCGACCTAGGTAAGGACCAGCACGTTGTCTGTGTCCGTTCAAAAGTTTATTTAAACAATGGAAAACAGTTCCAATTTACGGAAAGTCGCCACAAACTTGAAAAATTCAAATTTGTTGATTATGCCAAGCGTCATCATTGAAACGAAAGACCCAGCTAACAGAAAAAGTATCGGACAAGAATGTCCGATACTTTTTAGTTTTTACGGATAGGATCTGCTAGATACTCTGCACGAGCTCCACCAATTAACTTAGGACGACTAGCCAAAGCAGTCACATGGGCACCACCTAATTCTGGAGTAATAGGGCGAAGAGGAACTTGGACCCTCTTCACATGCATACCAATAGAGGTATCCCCAATATCAATACCAGCCTGAGCGACAATTTCCTCCACCTCAACAGGATCCTTCATATAGTCGAAAGCAGCCAGCTGACCACTTCCCCCAGCGTGCAAGGTCGGAAGAACATTCACAATTTCCAAATCTTTAGCCATAGCAAGCTCACGCTCAACAACCAAAGCACGATTCAAATGTTCACAGCCCTGAACAGCCAAGGAAATCCCTTTAGGTTCCAAAACCTCAAGAATAGTTTTCACAATTCGTTGACCAATTTCGCGGCTAGAGGCTTTGCCGATAGTCCCACCAGCAACCTCACTGGAAGACAACCCCAAAACAAAGATAGCTCCTCGCCCAATAGCGGAACGTTCAACAATATCTTCTACAAGCACACGTGTCTTCTCTTCTAAATCTAGCAACATCACAACAGCCCTCCTTTAGACAACAGCTGTATTCAGGATTCGCACAATAAGATAGTACAGAATCACAAAAAAGATAAGGAAAAATACCCCTAATAATAATAACTGCCTACGGCGTTTCTTACTTAGATCCCAAGAGAAACCAAATCCCATCAAAAAAGGACCAACACTATAACTTAGCATAAACCATAAATCTACACGTGCTATATGCCAAAAAGAAGAAATAAAGGCCACCAAACCTATTAAGGATAAAATCCAAGAAAAGTCCCAACAATCTGGTTTAGCAAAAGCCAAGCCTATTAAGAAGCAGCCCAAGGCAGGCATGATAATAAATGATAGGGTCATAAAATAAAACATGCCATTATTATAGCATGTTTTACAGTTTCATGTTAGTGGCGGTTAATAACACCATAAGCAATAGTGAATGCAATAGCAGCAATACCCACAACGATTGCCATGATGGCCCAAAACATAGTCATCGCACGGCGTCCCTTACGATTGTTGAAAGGAAGTCCCCAACCAATCATGATAACACCTAGCAATCCAAGCCAGATTTTATAAGTGATAACAATCGCCGAATCAAAATAGGCAAAAGCAACCAAACCTAAACCTAGCAAAGAAATCAAATAAGACCACTTACCCTTCAAAAATGAAGGCAAGGCCCAACCAAATAACACTAAACCTAGTAGAGCAAGAGCTCCACCACCAAAAAATACAGGTACAATATAATTATCAAACATATTCATATTATAGCATATCTTAAAAAGTTAGGAAATAGAATCTATCAACCAAAGCCATATCCACTCTTTAAAATTTGTTTACTCTCAATCACAGATTAATTGGCAGATACTAACTATTTATTTGGGTACAAAAAAACAAGACCCAGAAAGGACCTTGTCTTAATAAGCTAATTAAGCTTTGTTTGCGCTACTTCTATAATCAAAACGAACTGAAATTTAGAAATCGGGGGCAAAATGGGGGCAAAACACAAGAAAAAGGCTTGTCCATATTGGACAAACCCTTTATTTTCAAGCTTATTTAGTCTAATTAAGCTTTGTTTGCTGAACCGAATACGTCGATACGTTCTTCAACAGCTTCTGTAATAGCTTCGAAACCTGGTTTCAAGAATTTACGTGGGTCGAAGAGTTTCTTCTTGTCGTATTCTGCTTCATTTGCTTCGTATTCAGCAACAAATTTACGTGTTGCGTTAGCAAATGCGATTTGACATTCAGTGTTAACGTTAACTTTAGCAACACCAAGTTTGATAGCTGCTTGGATTTGATCATCAGGAATACCTGATCCACCGTGCAATACGATTGGGAAGTTAGGAACAGCTTCTGTCAATTTTTGCAAGTGGTCAAGGTGAAGTCCGCTCCAGTTTTCTGGATAAGGACCGTGGATGTTACCGATACCTGCTGCAAGGAAGTCGATACCAGTTGCAACCATAGCTTTAGCATCTTCGATTGGTGCCAATTCACCATCACCGATGATACCATCTTCTTCACCACCGATTGTACCAACTTCAGCTTCAACTGATACACCGTTAGCGTGTGCAAATTCAACAACTTTAGCTGCTTTTTCAAGGTTTTCTTCAACTGGAAGGTGTGAACCGTCAAACATAACTGAAGTGTAACCTACACGGATACATTCCAAAGCATCATTGTAGTGACCGTGGTCAAGGTGAATAGCAACTGGTACAGTGATACCCATTGATTCAACCAATTCTTCGATAAGAACTTTACACAATTTGTAACCACCCATGTACTTAGCTGCACCCATAGAAGTTTGGATAAGTACTGGAGCTTGTTTAGCTTCTGCTGCACGCAAGATAGCTTGAGTCCACTCAAGGTTGTTTGTGTTAAATCCACCAACTGCGTAACCATTATCACGAGCTGCTTGGACAAATTTTTCTGCTGAAACGATTGCCATTATAAAGGCCTCCTATATTTTTTTGGGTTTGAACCCGTTTACAAGTTTATTCTATCACAATTAGACTCAAAAAACTAGCTTTTCTACAATTTGTAAGCGTTTTGATTTTTTAATACAAAAAAACCAGTCATCTGACTGGTTACTCTGCGGAAAGAGGGACTTGAACCCTCACGACCTAAAGCGGTCACAGGATCCTTAGTCCTGCGCGTCTGCCAATTCCGCCATTTCCGCTAACAACATCAGTTATTATATCAAGATTGACAACTCGTGTCAATACTTTTTTGAAAGTTTTTTATAACTTTCTCTTGTCTCTTTCGAAACAACTACTATATAATACCATTTATTGTTTGCTGACGTCAATACTTTTTTGCTTTTTTTTAAATTTTTTAGCAAAAGTTATCTATTCCCTAATTGTCAAGTCAAGTGCAACAAA
>NZ_KV832488.1:25733-30588 GCF_001837455.1 Streptococcus sp. HMSC068F04 | reverse complement strand
GGGAGGCAAATTTTTATCACCAAATTCATGAAATTTCATATTTGAACTCCTTACTGTAGACTTCTACTAGATCCTTCAATTAAGACTTATCACGTTCAAACTGTAAAAATACCACAACGTATGATTTCAGTATACATCTATATTTTAATAAAACTATGATAAAAAACGCTAAAAATCCGCGTCAGAACAGTGAATGCCACGCAAAGTAGCAAAAATAATGAGAATGCAACCGATACTTGCTTGTGCTGTAATCTTCGTTTATTCTATACTAAAATCAGTCATATTGCTACTTTATGACAAATTACATCATAAAATATAGAGGAGGGCATAGAACATGACATTTGCCAAAAAATTAAAATCCATACGTAAACAAGTAGGGATGTCACAAGAACTTTTAGCTGAAAAAATCGGTGTATCAAGACAGGCTGTAACAAAGTGGGAAACAGGTGCTGGAATTCCAGATATCGAAAATATGATATCCATCTCAAACCTATTTAACATCTCTATCGATGAGCTAATCTGTAATGAAAGAACTAGTCTTAAGACAAGCGAATATCTTTTTGAGAGTATCACAGAGTATGATATCGATAAGATCAAGAGCTATGATATGAAATTTGGAGGCGCAGAAAAGTTTGTATTGTCCGGATACAAGGGAGAAAAGATTCGAGTTCGTCTGGTATCCAATCTTCTTTCTACACTTCAAAATGATTTTAAAGTAAAAATTGATGATAGTAGAAAAAGAATTGACCTAGATGTAAAACGTTACAATGGTGTAACAGAGGCAACGGCTAAAGAAACGGTCAGTATCTTTGTGCAAATCCCAACTCGCTATATTAGTCACATTGAATGCGCGGTTCGTGCAGAGTCTGTAGAAATTCACTCCCTAGAATGTGACAATATCGAACTTGACCTTAAAACATCTCGTATTACCCTAGAAGATATTTCAGGTAAAGTAAAAATAAACTGTAATCTTGATATGGAAGTATTATGTCATTCATTAAACGGTGAAGTTGACATTAACCAGATTTCAGCAACATCCAGAATTCGTATTCCTGAAAACAGCCTATTTACTGCTGTTACCAAAGGGATTGGAACAAATATTTATTATGAAAAAAATGGGCAAAAAACTGAACCATTCGATTCACCTGATGCAGATAATATAATTGAATTGAATGGTATTAAGAGTGAACTAGTTATCTATACAGCTGAAGAAAGAGGGTAACTAAATGAATGTAAATTATTTAAAAAGATACATCATCAGTTCTTATATACTTGTTTGGGCACTCATTATTTTTTTAGCAGCTCCTGCAAGTTTAATATTTAAGGTTTCACCTGTTATCATGTGGATTGTACGAAATATCGTCGCATGGTCTCCATCATACCTTCTTTTATTTGGATGGAAGTATTTCAGGACTGATGAGAAAAGGACAACTTTCCTTAAGCGGTGTTTCTCTGCTAAAGTGTCGTTACTCCCACTTCTATCTTCATTTGGTCTTACATTTGGGCTCAGTATTTTATCACTCTTCCTCTACTCACTTATGACCCAAAAAACAATGTTCTCCTACATCAATCTAGGAACCGTATCATTGCCACTAAGTATATTCTTATCATTTACATCAGGTCCGACTGGTGAAGAATTAGGGTGGCGTGGTTATATGAGAGAAGAATTTAATAAAAAATATCATTTTTTAAAATCCTCTATTTACCAAGGCCTAGTCTGGTGTTTCTGGCATACACTTCTGTGGGTTGTAGATTCAAAATTTACGGACTGGCGCGCGGTTCCTTATATTATTGCTAATATAGTTGTGATTACATCTATTACTATTTGTATGAATATTATTCTGGAAAAATATAATAATCTGATTCATTCTATTTTCATGCATTTTGGCTTTAATATCGTTTATGTATTTTTGGATGCCGATATCGGATTTTTTATCATTTTGACCTTGCTATACCTACTTATCACTCCGATTGCAATTCATATACGAAATAAAACTGTGGAGAGATTATAATGAGAAAAATCCTCCATTAACCGTACAAAATTTTAAGCCCATTCTGAGAAAAAGCCAACAATTAACTTTTAAAATGAAATCACTTGCAAATTCCTTAGTTTAGTCATTATTTAATCTATCGCTATTTCACTCTATTACTGTTTCAGTAACAAGCTTACCCAATCAACAGTTCGAACTAAATATTTCATTTCGCAGAATCATAGAGTAGGCTCTAGGATTTTCAGTGATCTTGCGACAGTGACCATATCCTTGCCAAATATGAAATTTGGCTTGAGGATACTTTTTGGGGAGAGCTTTTTTAGCAGCTATCAAGTCGAATTCTTTTGAACCATAAAAGAATACACAACTTTTTTGTTCCTCTGGCGTAAGGTTGGGCAAATCCACAAATGCACAATCATGGGAAATATGTTTGATGCTTTCTTCATCCATAGCAATGAAAGAATCTGCCATCATCACTCCTTTTTCTCCATAAAGTGAAACCATCTTTCGAACAGCTAGATCTATGTTGCGTATAGCTTTTCTATGTTTTTTTAGCAATAGGTACCTAGTAAATACATCAAGCAAAGGTGATTTTGTCCATAAACTTACCCCCTCAAAAACAACCTTACCAAACCCGATATCCTTATATTTCAATAATTTTAGTAAAACGACTCCACCCAAGGAAGCACCGAACGCTAAACGCAAGTCTTTAATATGATGATCCTTTAAATATTCATAAATCATTTGGCTTTCCTTAAGAGCCGATTCGTAAATGGTCGAAGCTGATTGCCCATGTGCAGATAAATCCGGAATGATATATCTAAACTCTTGTCCCATCTGATCTGCAATCAGCGATTTCATCCCTTGTGCAGAAGATAACATTGGATGGATTAATAATATCGTCTCCTTCTGATTAGAATTAAGATCAAGAATGTTCATTGTTTCCCACCAGATTTCCTTCCTTTACTACTCTTCTTAAGTTTCATCCAGATAAATATTGACTGCTAGGTATTCTTGCCTTTTAGCATAAGCAAATACATCTGAGGCTCTAATATAATCAAAAATATTTTCCTCGATATCTTCGTCCCAGGTCGCTTCACTGAAGATTTGATTATCTTTACTAGCTTCATAGAAAATATCAAGGTGAACTTGATAAAACTCTTCATCTTCATTTGGAGCTTGCCTTACTAACGATAGTTGAAACAAGGGTTTATTAGATATAGCTGAATATGCCCCTGTCTCAAATAAAATCATCTCATCCTCAATAGGAACGCTACACAAATCTTCAAAGATTTCTACCATATCCTCTAAAGGCATCTTATCAGTGATTCTATCTTTTAAAAATTCAAGTGATTGCTTCATGCTTTTCCTCTTTCTACATAATTGCCATCAGAAACTAACTTAAAATTAAAAATGACTTATAAATCAAAGTAGTATCTCCTTATTGGAGTTGCTACTATAGATGCCATAACAACTATACCGATGACAATCCATAGCCAGATATTCCTTTGGGCCTATTCGATGACAAAAGCACTAAAATAAAGGATCACCCAAAGTATGGACAGATAGAGAGATCCCACACCTAAAAAAGCCCTGTCATCCAAGTGTAGGGAAATGGTTCCCTGATAAGATAATTCTCTAAAATAAAATAAGAAATAATCTCTCGAATTCACTCAACTTTCTTATCTCTAATCTGGATTTTAACTCAATAGAATGACTAATATCAGCTTGGAAAAAATCTATTAAAAAGGAGAACCTCTACTCCCTTAATTATACTACATAAATAGGATAAAAGACTGAACCATATAGTTTTTACCTTGGTTTCAGTCTTATTTTTTTATAAGAGCCACGTTGTAAAATGAAGTGCAACACAAAGTTCCTCATCCTACTTATAAAAAATCTTGACCCAATCCTGCTTTGCACTAAGTATACGAGCAACATACACTGTATGCTTCTCCATATAAGAAAATGCGAGATAGTTCTCTATTGGCATATAACGATAGGGTTTTCCATCATTCGTCATCTCACCATACCCTCTGATTGATACCAGTGGGCAAGCTTCTGGAAACAGTTCTAGGGTCTCAAGAGCACTTAATTGCAAATCGACTTTGCCATCTGCAGCTTGCTGGCTATAAAAATTTACAAGAATATAGTCGTGAATGTCTCTCAAGTCCTGCTTAGCTCGATCTGCAAGAAAGACCTGATAGCGTTTCAACTTAGTCAAGACCAAATTCCTTTCTCACATCGGCTACAGAAGTGACTTTTCCTTGAGCAATTTCCTGGTGTCCAACTAAAATCTCCTTCTTCAAATCCTCAAAGGCTACCTTATACTGTTTGTCCTTCAAATCACTCGTAACAAATTCTCTTGGATCCACAGTCCCGTTGGCAATTTTTCGAAGTGCTGCATTCAGGACATCTGATACAGAAATTTTTTCATCAGCAAGTACCTCTTTTGTTTTCTGGTAAAATATCGCATCTGCGCGAAAATTCACTGCTTTCGTGTTTGCCATTTCCACCTCTCCTTTGTACATACAATTTGTATATACATTCTACCATATGAAAGAGAGGAGATTCAAGTGAAGAATGGATTCTTCTTTCACCGAATATAAGGTGGAATAGATAAGAGGGCTGAAGTAATTAATATTTTTTGACAGAAAAAGGTGATAGATTATTCTGTCTATCACCTTGTGTTTTGTATTTGCGAAGTTCCTTATTTCCCCTTTAAAAATGGCTCAACTAAATCAACCCACTCTTGAGGCAGGTAAGCTGATAAATAGCCATGGTTATAGCCCTTTGCTTCATACAGGATCGTGTTAGGATGCAACTGCTGAAATAATCTAGCTGATTCCTTAACACAGTTCAAT
>NZ_KV832488.1:25006-25633 GCF_001837455.1 Streptococcus sp. HMSC068F04 | reverse complement strand
CTTAACACAGTTCAATTCTTTTTCACCATAAATATAGAGAACCTGCGCCTTACTTTTGGAAATCCTACTATTCAATTTGTAGTGCCTCATATAAGTTTTATAGATGGTCACTAATGTTTTGATAGGTGTCCTTGGTATATCCTCTATATAATAATTTTTTATCTCGTCTGGATAAGCTAATTGGGGATAGAATTTATTCATTAAGCTTAACTGAAGTTTACAAGAGGATTTACTGAACATCAGTTTACCGAATAATGCTACCAGTAGGATGCAAAGTCTCGCCAAACTTGGTTGAGGAATACAGATACTTCCATCTATAATTGCTTTCTCAGCTATATCGCTGTCTAAGGACAAAAGTTCCATAGCAATTTGACCACCAAGAGAAACTCCACCTAAAGCAAACAGTTTTCCATCACAGTTTTGTCGAACATAGTTCAGAATTTCCTGTGCCGAATCTTCCGTTGATATATAATCCTTTTGATACTCCTCTCCGTGACCATTGAGTGTTGGTAGAATGACATGGTATTTATGAGACAAGATACGAGCTTGCCTAAGGTAACTCCACCAAGAACTACCCCCACCGTGTATTAATAAAATGGGAGGCAAATTTTTATCACCAAATTCATG
>NZ_KV832488.1:24545-24906 GCF_001837455.1 Streptococcus sp. HMSC068F04 | reverse complement strand
TTTATAGATGGTCACTAATGTTTTGATAGGCGTCCTTGGCATATCCTCTATATAATAATTTTTTATTTCGTCTGGATAAGCTAATTTGGGATAGAATTTATTCATGATGCTTAACTGAAGTTTACAGGCGGGTTTACTGAACATCAGTTTACCGAATAATGATACCAGTAGGATGCAAAATCTCGCTAACCTTGGTTGAGGAATACAGAGACTCCCGTCTATAATTGCCTTCTCAGCTATAGCGCTGTCTAATGACAAAAGCTCCATGGCAATTTGACCACCAAGTGAAACTCCACCCACAGCAAATAATTTCCCACCACAGTTCTGTCGGACATAGTTCAGAATTTCCTGTGCCGAATCT
>NZ_KV832488.1:0-24445 GCF_001837455.1 Streptococcus sp. HMSC068F04 | reverse complement strand
TTGGTAGAATGACATGGTATTTATGAGACAGGATACGAGCTTGCCTAAGGTAACTCCACCAGGAACTCCCCCCACCATGTATCAATAAAACGGGAGGCAAATTTTTATCACCAAATTCATGAAATTTCATATTTGATACCCTCCAAAATGTCTCATATAGACAGTACTATTCTTTTTTTGAACGCCTACGCTCGCCTTTTTCATTCTACTTATAAAAAATCTTCACCCAATCTTGTTTTGCACTTAAAATACGAGCAACAAATACTGTATGATTCTCAATATAATAAAATGCGAGATAATTCTCTATTGGCATATAACGATAGGGTTTCCCATCGTCCGTCATTTCACCATAACCTCTACTAGATACAAGTGGACATGCTTCAGGAAATATTTCTAAGATTTCAAGAGCAGTCAATATCAAATCGACCTTGCCATCCGCAGATTGTTGGCTATAAAAATTCATAACAATATAGTCATGAATTTCTCGTAAGTCCTGCTTAGCTCGATCCGCAAGAAAAACCTGATAGCGTTTCAACTTAGTCAAGGCCAAATTCCTTTCTCACATCTGCTACAGAAGTAACTTTATCTTGCGCAATTTCCTGATGCCCGATTAAAATTTCCTTCTTTAAATCCTCAAAAGCCACTTGATACTGTGTATCTTGCAAATCACTAGAAACAAATTCTCTTGCATCAACTGTCCTATTAGCAATTTTTCTAAGTGCTGCATTGAGGACATCTGATACCGTAATTTTTTCATCTGCTAAGATGTCTTTCGTTTTTTGGTAAAATACCGAATCTGCTCGAAAATTTACTGCTTGTGTCTTTGCCATAGAAACGTCTCCTTTTGTAAATACATTTTGTATATACATTGTAACATATAAAAGAAAAAGTATTAAACAAAAAATAACGCATAATATACGACAAAAAGCCTTGAAACCAAGGCTTTTTCTTCTACATATTTTTCTACACTTTGACAAGCAGTGATACCGTCTCAACATGCGTTAAGGGGACACTTTGTACCTTTCTACGTTAATACCGATTTGTCTTTATTTTTGAGTTGAAAGATTGAATAGGTTTGTGGAAAGAAGTCACTCAATGGTCACTTCTCTTTTGCTTAAATTTGAAATGATAGCTACTTACCTGTTTCAATTCATCAAGTTCATCAAATTTATGACGACTTATTTCTTTTGTATTACGATTGACTAAAACTACCTCGTAAGATTCCGGATGATTTAACATAGAATTATATTCATTAATCGACATCTCAAATTCTGTAATTGATGATTTTACCTCAAAGTACATATTCCCGTTCTCTGGATCTTGAACCCACATATCACAAACAATTCCATTTGGCGGTTGTTTGTTACGGTCTGAAGATTTAGTAGAATATTTCGAATTCCAAATTACATCAAGTTCTTGATTCTGAGTCAATTCAGCGTAAGCAATTTGTTCTGCTGTTTCACCAGCATCATCATTTACGGAGTTTCTATTATCATAATCTCGTTTACTTCTTTCTCCATTTCGTGTGTTCTTACCTTTCCTACTGACACTATTTAATGGTTCAAGAATGGTTTTAACAGTTGATGTTTCTCCAATAGAGAAGCCGGATTTTCCTCCATTCAAATCATCATCACTTTCTTTAGTAATGAATTTCAGTATATCTTCTCTTAAATTGGACGGAATACCAAAATACAGTAAGGAAGAAACTTTTTGATGACCTCTAATATAATAATCAAAATCATCTTTTGTGATGGCTGCCTCCGTGATTAACTCTTCGACATTATTATCATACAAACCATCAATGTCAATCTCATCAGTAATTGACACACTTAGCTCTGGAAATCTCTTCTCACTTTCTTTCTCAATGTCAACTTGAACTGAATTTGGAATTTCAGAAATCTCAAATTGATAATCATTGTATCTTCCAATTTTTTCTAAAAATGTTTCTTTGAGTTTTTTATCATTTCTCTTTTTTGCCTTGCTATATAAAATCTGGCGGTAATGTTTCGCTTTCTTATCTAGATAAGATCTTAATTTCAGTTTCCAAAATTCACGAATATCCAAATGAATCAATTCTGACAATCCATTCAAATCCTCAATATCTTTTGAAATGCTTTCTAGTGCTATCGCTAACAATTGATACTCTTCTTCTTTTAATGCATATGAATAGTCAATTTCAAAAATACCAGGATATTCCTCTTCGTTTAGTCCATTTAATAACAAAAATTCATTAACTTTTTTACTTAAAGCATTTTCGCTAAACAATAGCTCAAACGATTCATTCCACCTATCTACACCGAATTCTTCAGTTATTTTTCTTTGTTTATGTTCCGTATCTCGGGAAATTAACAATTCAATCAAATTCAAATCTAAGCTTAGATTTAACACCTGCTTGAATATGTCTACGATTGCTGAAGAAAATGTATCAATTAAACGTAATTGACTAATTTCAATATGGTTAGCAGGTAATTTTAAGTAGAATGTTCCTTCACTTTCCACAAAATAATAATCTTCCAAAACGATTGACTGACCATCTTGCTCATCTTTAACAGTTATTTTGCTGCATGGAATAATCTGAATACGTTTTAATGAACTAACATTTTTACTATTGTCATCTATCGTAGATAATACCGCGGTTTTAATATCATCAATCTCTTTTTTGAAATCCTCAGAATAATCCTCCAATAGATCAAATGCTTCCAATTTTAAATTTGTTTTAAAGCGTTCAACCCCAAGCCATTCATATATCGTCGTAGTACTAGCTTTTTCAGGCACGTAAATAAAACGCATTTGTTTCTCTATTGATTTAGGCAGTCGCTTATCAGCATACCTTAATTCTTTATTTGGATAAAATAATCCATCTTTGGCTAAGACTGATAATCCTTCGGTAGAATAAGTAGGTCTCATTCCCTTTTTATTTCTGATAAGTTCATTATATAATCTACGACTAATTTCACCTTTATCGAATTTTGGTAATTCGACTAATATAGATTTTATCTCATTATCAGAAAACATCGCCATATTTTTTTTGAAATCCAACTGTTCAACAATGCGTTGCCCTAGGAGTTCTATTAAGCTTTGTTCAGAAACTCCATACAATCCCGGAACGTGTGCCTTAAGCTTTTCATATAGCACAATTTGTCTGGGACTATATTTCTCTCCGTCAATTTCAATCCATGGTGTTTTATTCAAAATGTATTTCACATACTCATTTGAATAAAAGTAAAATCCGTTCCAGTTTGATTGCTGACTTGCACTTGATTCTTTTTTTACCGAAGATAATAAATCTGTCAATTCTTCATCTTGATTAAGCCAATTGACAATGTCTTTTGTGTCTAATTTGCCTATTAATTCTTTAAAATTCCTGATGTCCTTAGACGTTAAATAATTAGTATTCTTATATTTTATTTCATTCTTATATTTGTTTTCAATAAATGTTTTAAAGTCATTATCATTTTTCAAAAAATTATTATCATAAATCTTAGGATATTTTGAAACTCCACATCTAAGAATAAATGATAGAAAATCACTTTCCCTAGCAAAACTAGAGCAATCTATTTTTTTCAATGCCATGTAATCTGTACCTTGAAAAAGCTTATCTCCTAGTTCATTGCCATACTCTTTTCCAAGATAGATTTTATTAGAGGGCTGAATGCCACCAGCAACGTTTGGAAGATTAAATGGGAGTTTAGACAACTCACTTCCAGCTAATAGTTTTTCATTGTATTTATCATAAAACCAATTAATGAAACTGATAGATTTTTCAACAGTATCAATTTGGCGATTAATCGTCCCTATAATCAAATCTGAACTGCTTTGCTCAGTGAATTCAATTGCAAGATATTTTTCACTGAATGCATCTAGAATACGTTTATCTCCTGTACGTTCAGCTTTATATACATTAGCTGTTTCTTCCCACTTATTTTGCCAACTTGATGATTTCTTAATTTGGTCAATTAACTCATCAACATATGTTTGATTCAGTATACATAATCTTACCCATGAAGACAATTCTTTTGGAAGCACAGTAATACCTGTATCTGTAGGTAAGAATACCCTGTCTGATTTCATCACCCAATTATCACTATTATCTTTCAACAGTTTAGGAATAATTTGATCATTTTTATAATGCTCACTCCACCACAAAAACACCTTTGTTCTTACTCCGTTTCCCCAAGTAGACGATAGTAAGTTAATTTTCTCAGCTAGCTCTTCTGTCTCAAATGATAACTCAGTGTATCCATTATAATCAGCAAGTTCTTGTATCAATTTGGCATTTTCGTTTGTTTCTAACAATTGCAATAAGGTGGAAAATGTTTCACCTATTAGCTCATCAGGGAATTCCTGAAAGAAAAGTTTTGGTTTCTCCTTGATAGAAATATATTGCAAATTTACAGTTGGTAGTATTGGGGCATTAGATAAAAAACCTAAATATTTATTCTTTAAGTCAAAGACATCTGAATCCCATAGTTTATTATCCAAAAAAGGAGTTACCATTTTTAAAGCTATGTCTTCATATTCAGGCTTAGATAATTTTTCCGCTACTTCAGAAATAAATTCGAGCACTTCAGTAAATATTCTCTTATTTATTTGTTCGCTATCATCCGGAACATCGTCACGTGAATTATTTGTTATAAACGGTGCATTTATAAGTGCATGAATTGGTGTATCAAAATTACGTACTGGAAAGTAGCAATATAGTTTTTCTTTGGAGTAATCGTAGTGAGAATCTTTTGAAATAGCTATTGCAATTTTAGCAACTTTATCTCCTAACCTAGATACTTTGTCAAAAACAAAATATTCTTCTGACGACGATGGACCGTTAACGTCACTTTTTTCTATCAGTACATAATTTCCATCGACAATTTTCTCTGATATTTTTTTATCATCAGTTGTTTCAATAACAATTTTTGTTATATTGGGCAAAAATAACAGCGACTTATAAAATGGTTGCTGAAGTTGTTTAGAAACACTCGTTCCTTTGGTTAAATTTCTTTCTTTTAGTTTTACTCGTATTAATGTATCAAAATCAGAGTCTATTTTGTTTATTGGTTGAGGACAGTTCATTATTGGAAAACATAAATCATAATCTTCTTTTTTCCAATTTTTCTTCTGTTCAAAAATTAATTCACTGAATTTATCTGAATCTCTTGATACAAATTGCTCAAAAAGATTTTTAGTGAATTCTTCACTAAATCGAATAGCAAATTCTCCCGAATACAGTTCAACCCACTCTGCATCGTTTAACAAGGAACGAAAACCAGTCCCCTTATTTCCAATATTTTGTGATGATTTATTACTTGCTCTTCCTAAGCATAATCTTTCAATTGTATCTTTTGAAAATGACGTGCCTGTATTCCCAACTTCCAAGATATTATTTTTATATGTTATCTGAACTTTCACTTCGTCATTGCTAGCGTCATTATCTGATTTTATATCTCCATAGGCATCGTCTACGTTCTGTAATAGTTCTAAAATCTGACGACCATTATAATCACGCATCAATTCATATTCTTCACTACAAGCCTTTTCAAGTTCATTACTCAACTCAGAATCGGTATATTTACGAATAAAAATATCTCTTAATTCATCAATCGTATTCCATTTACTCACAGAACTTCGCCTCCAACCTATTTTTTACATAATATTATATATTATATCACTAATCATTTTATGAAAACCAATCAATAAAAACGTTAATATGGATGTCCACACTAACGTTTAGTTCTAAATATTCAAATTTAAATTAAATTTCTACAGCCACACTCACCCCACTTTTGAAATCAATAACAATGTTGTTTTCAAAAATGGTTACCTTCTCAATCAATCTTTGAACCAGTACTTCGCTATACTCGGTGATGATATCGTCTTCTTTTTCAAAGGCTTCCATCTCATCGACCCGTAATTTCAAATTGGTATCCGCTACTATTTACTTTTCAACCGCATCTCGTTCATCTCTTAGTTACTATATTTGGCTTATAAGTTCATCATAGCCTTGACCACCAATTGTCATGCTGATGATTTTAGATCCTAAATCTTTTAATTGTTCAGTCATTTCATCTAACCTATCAACTCTACGATGAACCACGAA
Organism: Streptococcus sp. HMSC068F04; assembly: GCF_001837455.1. Lineage (NCBI taxonomy): Bacteria > Bacillati > Bacillota > Bacilli > Lactobacillales > Streptococcaceae > Streptococcus > Streptococcus sp. HMSC068F04. The sequence continues at coordinate 18,354 of NZ_KV832488.1, read as the reverse complement.
ATTGTCATTTTCACACGAAAAAAGAGCAATACAGGTATTAACCAGAACTGCTCAAAAGCTTATTATATCAACGTTCCACACGAGTGAGCAAAGCTACACACTCAGCGGTTCGCTGTTACCGTATCGTTTCGTCGTAAACTCCTTACTCTACGACAGCTATCGCATGGGTGGATCATCTGCTTCTACTTCGCTGAAGCCTCAGCTCGTACAAGCAGTGATACCGCCTCAACATGATGCGTTTGCGGAAAAAGATCCACTGGCTGTACTTTTTTCAATTCATAGCCCAATTCTTGATAGCGTTTGATATCACGCGCCATGGTTGCTGGGTTACATGAGACGTAGGTAATCTTCTCAGGTTGCATGGCGACGCTGGCTTTGATGAAGCTTTCTGTCAAGCCCTTGCGTGGTGGGTCCACAATGATAATATCTGGTTTGATGCCATCCTTGCTCCACTTGGCCATGGTATTTTCAGCTGAGTCAGCCACATAGTGGGCATTTGTAATGCCGTTGCGTTCTGCATTTTTCTTGGCATCTTCGACGGCTGTTTCGATGACTTCAACGCCGTAGACTTCCTTGACCTGTTTTGCAAATGACAAACCGATTGTCCCGATTCCTGAATAGGCATCAATTACAATGCTGTCGCTGTTTAGATCTGAGAAGTCAATGGCTGTTTGATAGAGTTTTTCAGCCATCTCGGTATTAACCTGATAGAAAGACTGGGCAGAAATCTCATAGTCATTGCCCAACATCCTATCGGTGATGGTGTCTTGACCATAAAGGGTGCGAAACTCCTTACCAAAGATGGCGTTGGTGTTCTTATCGTTGATGTTTTGAATGATTGAAACGACACTTGGAAAGGCTTCCGTAATCTTAGCAATGATTTGATCAATGCGGAAAACTTTTGGTCTTGTCGTTACAAAGACCAACATCATCTGACCTGAATAATGACCACGACGAACTACCAAATGACGAATCAAACCTGTCTGCTCCTTCTCATCATAAGGTTTGAGGTCATAGCGACGGAGAAGGTCACGGACAAAGACAATGAGTTTATCAATCTCCTTGTCTTGGATGAGGAAATCCTCGATTGGAATCAAGTCGTGCGAATTTTTACGATAAAAACCTGTTTCAAGCTGACCTTTAACACGGCGAACGGGCACCTGCGCCTTATTACGGTAGGCATAAGGTGTTTCCATACCTAGTGTTTCAGCGACTTCTACGTCCGAGATACCGGCTGTTTTATAGAGGTTATCGACGACTTGTTTACGCTTGAACTTAAGCTGCTCCTCGTAAGTCATGTGCCCAAAATCGGCAATCCCTGAACGGAGATAGGTTGCATCAATGTCCTGATTACGATTTGGTGAAAGGGTCACATAATCCTCAACCTTACCAAAGCCGATATTTTTCTTGAGCTTAAGCACGCGCATCTTGATGACTTCACCTGGAAGGGCGTTATCCACGAAAAAGACAAAGCCGTCCACCTTGGCAACGCCTGCTCCTTCATGTGTCAAATCGACAATTTCAACTTCTACAATATCGTTTTTATTTAACATAATTCAACTTTCTTTACTTTTATGGGGCTTAAACATACCTTCAAAAGCCTTTTACTATCCTCCATTATAGCACATATAAATTAAATTTATGGCTGGCCATAAATAATATAGATTTTTCAGAAAAGTCATACAGTGCTATCATAGGTCCATGACAAAAAATTAAACGACTCAGCAACTTGGCTAGATGTCGTTTCTATCTAAAGGAGAATAATCATGCCAGATATTACTATTCATACAATCGAAACTGCACCAGAAGAAGTCAAAGATGTCCTTCAAACAGTCAAAGATGCCAATGGGGGATACATTCCAAACTTGATTGGTCTCCTTGCTAATGCGCCAACTGCGCTTGAAACTTATCGTACTGTCGGTGAAATCAACCGTCGCAATTCATTGACACCAACTGAACGTGAGGTTGTTCAAATTACAGCTGCTGTTACCAATGGCTGTGCCTTCTGTGTGGCAGGTCACACAGCCTTTTCAATCAAGCAAATCCAAATGACACCACAACTCTTGGAAGCCCTTCGTAACCGTACACCAATCGAAGACGATCCAAAACTTGATACCCTTGCTAAATTCACTATTGCCGTGATCAATACCAAAGGTGCTGTTGGTGATGAAGCCTACAATGACTTCTTGGAAGCTGGTTACACTGCTCAAAATGCCCTTGACGTTATCTTGGGTGTCAGCCTTGCTAGCTTGTGTAACTACGCTAACAATCTCGCACAAACACCGATTAACCCTGAACTTCAAGAATTCGCTTAATTCAAAACCAAAGGATAAACTAGAGGAGGACCTAAGCCTATGTCACATTTTTCAAAAGAATTCCTTACTTGGTTGGACACCAACGCTGACCATATTGACCAAGAGTCTGGACCCATTGCGGACCAACTTCTTGAAAAAATTGCTGAAAACGACGTCTTTAAAATCGGCGTACCTGCTGAGTTTGATGGCCTAGGTGGTGGTCCTACTCAAGTTGTTGATGTGCTTGATGAATTGGCACAACACTCTTTGACAGCTTCCTTTATTTCTTGGGGACACCGTACTTTCATCGAGTATATCCTAGCTAGCGACAATGCTTATCCTCGTGAAACATGGTTGAAAGAATTGTATACCGGTGAGCGTGCTGGTGGAACTGGCTTGTCAAATGCGGTCAAATTCTTGTCAGATATTGAAGAATTGAATGTTACCATCAGTCAAGAAGGTGATGACTACTATCTTGATGGTCGTTTGCCTTGGGTGACTAACCTACGTTCTGATAAATTCGCTGCTCTCTTTGCTGCTGACTTTAAAGACGGTAGCCAACCTTGGATTATCACTATTCCATCTGAAGCTGAGGGACTCAGCCGTTCTGAAGATTTGGAATTCGTTTCCCTTCAAGGTGCTAACACTGCCTCTCTTACTTTCGATCACGTTAAGTTAGATCCTAATTGGATCCTTTCAAAAGAAGGTACGGACTATATTGCCAAAACACGTCCGAACTTCCTTGGTTTCCAATTTGGTCTCGCCTTTGGTTTGGCCAAACGTTCTCTTGATGAGGTTGAAGCTAGTCTAAACAGTAACCGTAGCGTTCTTCGTGAAGAATTTGAAGCTACACGTGGAAATCTTCTTGCTATCCAAGACCAACTCTTTGCCGGTCTTAATGATGCCGATTATTTCATTGACAAACCACGTGAACTTTTCCAATTGCGTATCGATATTGTCGATGTCGTAGCCAACAGCCTACTCCTCGAACTTCAGGCTAGTGGTGGTCGTGGCTATTTGAAAGAATCAGAGTCAAGCTTTATCCGTCGTTGGAATGAAGGCGTCTTCCTTCCAATTGTATCTCCGAGTGCGGTGCAGCTTCGTCACGTTCTTGCAGCTAGCTAGAAAGGCCGGTGGACCAATGATGGTATTTTTTAAGAAAATTCCCTTGGCCCTATCTAGTCTAGTTCTTGCCCTCTTTAGTTTATCCAATCAAATAAGCCACTATACCCTGATTGCTCAGGGTATTTGGTGTTTAGCCAGTATAGGTTTTATACTTATACTGGGACGCTTGATTCTTGGATTTGAACAAATAAGAGAAGATTTGCGAAACCCAGTCGTTGCTTCGGCCTTTGCTAGTTTCTTTATGGCTGCCTTTCTATTTGTCAGCCGCCTCCCACTAGCTCAAACAGGATTGAGTGTGACTTGGCTTGGACTCCTTGGACTTTATATTGCCTATATTATTTTTTTCAGTCTGCGTTTTTTACGCCCATTTTCTTTGAATCAAGTCTATCCAAGCTGGTTCGTGGTCTATGTTGGCCCTGCTATCAGTCTTGTGACAGTACCGGCTAGTGTTCCAACTAGCATCAAGGGACTTATTCTGGGAGTAACGGGATTTGCGACTCTAGCCCTCTTTCCACTTGTTTTATGGAGAATGAGACAGATAGCCATACCTCACCTATATCGGCCTATACTTGCCATTTTAGCAGCACCTCTGGCCCTTCTCATTACCAGCTCAATCAAGAGTAATCAAAGACCTGCAACTATCATTTTACTTGCCCTACTTTTATTCTCACAAGCATTCTTTTTCTATGCTCTTAATCTCTTTGTAAAACTGGTTAGAAAAGGCTTTATACCACTTTTTGCTGCCTTTAGTTTCCCATTAGTCAATAGTACCAATGCTTTTAAAGCAGCTACCACCAGTCTGGGTTTAGTCAATCCAGCTACCCAATTGATTTATAAGGTAGAGTTCGTCATTATTCTTGTTATCATGACCTATTTGCTCTATCATTTTCTAAAACTTCTTATACATGGCGCTTATACAAACTCTTAACACCAAAAAAGAAGCAGGTTCAGTGTGAACCTGCTTCTTTTCTTATCTAAATCCTAGTTCTTTTAATTTTGCCTGATAAGTGTCAAAATCAATTTCAATCCCTTGACCGCCATACAAATCATAGCTATCAATCCAATCACCATCCGAAGGAATGGTTTGCGAATTAATCCCTTTTTTGAAACTACCGGCATTTGAAAGACCCAAGTCCAACATGTCTGTCATACTCATATTGGTTGAGGTTAGAGAGTAAACCTTCCCCAAAGCCTCAGGCCCTTTGAAGAGGCTAAGTGGATTCTTAAGCTGTTTCATGACAGCCTGCATCACTTGTTGCTGGCGCTTGGTACGGCCATAATCTCCCTCATCATCCTTACGGAAACGGGCATAATTCAGAAGGGTGCGGCCATCCATATCTTGCTTACCAACTTTAATGGTTTGATTTGGCACGTGACCGTTCTTGTCCATCTTCAAATCATCTGGAACTTGAACCGAAGATACTTTTTTACCATCGATGGTCGCAAACTTCGCATTGATTTCTACACCATTTGGGAAGAGGGTATCAACCCCTGTCGCAAAGGTTTCAAAGTCAACCATGGCATAGTACTTGATATCAATATCAAAGTTGCGTTTGAGCGTCTCACGCATGAGCTCTGCCCCTTGATGATTATTTTGCTCACCAATATTGAAAGCCGTATTGAGTTTCAAGTCCTGAGAATAGTCGGTTTCTGAAGCCCCCTTGATATTGACTAAGGTGTCTCGCATAAAGCTAACCATCTTAACCTTACCTTCTTTATTGCCCACATTGACTACCATAATGGAGTCTGTTCTGGCATCGGTAGATTCTTGGCTAACGCGCTGGTCAGAACCTAGAATAAGGATATTGACCCCATCCTTGGTATCCTTACCATTAAAGGTCTCAACTATGGCAGGCTGGTAGGATTTACCATTATTACCCGCGGCAGAAAGGTCTGTTCCCTTGTAAAATTGATAAGCCATGGCTATCACTAGGAACACAACTCCAAGACTCAAGCAACTAAGTACTAGCTTAACAACCTTCTTGAGCCTTCTCTTTTTCTTTGGTCGCTTCTTCTTGGCTACTTGCGACTTGGACCTTGGAGCCGACGTTGCTGAAGGGGACGCTTGTCTTTGAACCTTTTTACGTTTAGGTTGACTTTGAGCAACTTCCTCTCGATAGATGGGAAGCCCTTCCTCTGTCAGCTGATTGGCAGCCTCATAATCACGCTCTTGATAGTAGTCATAACGATTGTCATAAGGCTGACGCCATGCTGCTTGATAGTCCTCTCTTTGCGCTTGATATCTCCGCTCAGCTTCATAGGCATCTAACTTTCCTTGGAGATAATTGAATTCTGAAGCCTGCTGTCCATTCAGGTGAGCAAGATTTTTTAAAAGATAGCTGTAACGTAACCGTTCATGATGTGTAAACGGCCCATTGTTAGATTTGGTCATAAGATTTCCCTTTAAATTTCATAGACTTGGTAAGCACCCAAGATTTTATATCCAATTCCAACTGCAGTTAGCTCTTCAAGAGCGAACTGAGCCAACTTTTCCTTTGTATAATCACAATCAATAATGAAGAAATACTCGCCAAGTACCGTCTTCAAAGGACGGCTTTCAATCTTGGTCAAGTCAATGCCTCGCCAGGCAAAGGTCGATAGGGCCTTGTAAAGTGCCCCTGGCATATTGTCAGGCAGGGTCAAGGCCAGCGTTAATTTACAATCAATCTGATTGAGCAGAATCTCAGGCACAGTGTTCCCCAGCACCCAAAATCGGGTATAATTCTTTTCAATCTCCTGGATATCCTTAGCCAATATTTGAAGACCGTATTCCTTAGCAGCTGCATGAGGAGCGATTGCTGCATAAGTCTGATCTGGATTATCAGCGACAAAACGAGCCGCAAAGGCTGTACTTGCTGTTGTCTCAATCTTGGCATGTGGAAAATGCTGTTTAATATACTTTTTCCCTTGGGCAATGGCCTGTGGGTGTGAGAAGATTTTCTCAATTTTCTCATGATGTTTAGTCGCCATCAACTGCTGCTTGATGGGCTGAACAATCTCTGCCACAGCACGAATATCGGCCTGATGGAAGAGATAGTCTAAACTCTCATGAACAGAGCCCTCAATGGAATTTTCCACCGGAATGACCGCGTAATCCACACGTCCCTCTTCATAAGACTTGATAACCTCAGTAATGGTGCCTAATGAAACCAATTCTGCCTCAGGAAAAGCCTTTAAGGCTGCATTATGTGTAAACGACCCACTTGGGCCCAAATAACCTACATACATTTGATAAACCTTGCTACTTCTTCTGGCGTTCGGTTATCAACTGTGACAACCAAATCTGCTAAATCTTGATAGAGTGCCATTCGACCGTCGTAAATAACCTTAAAATCCTCTTTTGAATGATTGAGAAAGACTGGGCGTTGATTTTTGGTATCCTTTTGAATGCGATCATAGACCACATCGAAAGAAGCATGGAGCCAAACGTTATGCTTACGATTCTTGGCCAAGAGCTGACGATTACGCTCTGTTACAACGACACCACCTCCAGTAGAGATGATGACATCATCTCCCTCTTGAAGAAGTTCTTCCAAAGTCTCAGACTCAATCTGACGAAAGGCTGCCTCACCTTCTTTTGCAAAAAAATCAGCAATGGACATGCCGATTTTCTCCTCGATGACCTGATCCATATCCACGAAACGACCATCCAGGTATGGGGCGACGGAACTCTTACCAACTCCCATAAAGCCCAATAAAACTTTAGCCATTGAGCAATCCTTCCAAGTCACTAAAGAAGCTTGGGTAACTTGTATTGATAGCTTCTGCACGTTGCAAGTCAACCTCACCATCTTGAACCAAGAGGGCAGCAATAGCTGTCATCATACCAATGCGGTGGTCACCAAAGGTATTGACCTCTGCCCCATGAAGAGCGGTCTTACCAGTGATAATCATACCATCCTCAGTTGGTACAATATCAGCACCCATAGCATTCAAGGCATCTGCCACCACCTGAATACGGTCTGTTTCTTTTACCTTGAGTTCCTCAGCATCACGAATCACAGTCTTACCTTGGGCTTGTGTCGCCAAGAGTGTGATAATCGGAAGTTCATCAATCAAACGTGGAATGATATCGCCACCAATTTCAGTTCCTTTAAGTTCTGAAGTTTCAACCGTAATAGTCGCAGATTTAGCAACTTGGTCAATATCTGAAAGGGTAATCTTACCGCCCATATCTTTGATCACATCAATAATACCAGTACGCGTCTCATTGATGCCGACATTTTCCAAGACAATCTTAGAGTTAGGCACCACGAGTCCCGCTACCAACCAAAAGGCCGCTGAAGAAATATCCCCTGGAACCACGACTTCTTGAGCAGTAAAGCTTTGGCCACCAGAAATACGAATTTCCTTGCCATCTACTTGAAGCTGACCACCAAACTGCTGAATCATATCTTCCGTATGATTACGTGTTTTTTCCTTTTCAATGATGACAGATTCGCCATCAGCTTGAAGCGCTGCAAAAATAAGAGCAGATTTTACCTGAGCAGAGGCCACAGGCAATTGGTAATGAATAGGTTTAAGGGACTTGCTACCGTGCATTTTCAATGGTGGCAAATCACGGTCTGTTTGACCAGAAACCTCTACACCCATCTGACGCAAGGGAATGGTCACACGGTCCATAGGACGTTTTGAAAGGGAATCATCTCCAAACATCTCTACATCGAAATCTTGACCTGCAAGCACACCTGAAATCAAGCGAATAGATGTCCCAGAGTTACCCATGTCCAACTTGTTTTGAGGAGCCTTGAGACCATCAAAACCAACACCGTGAATGCGTACCACATCACCATCATCCTCGATAGTCACACCCAAATCACGGAAGACCTGCATAGTTGAGAGGACATCCTCACCTCGTAAAATATCACGAACAGTTGTCACACCTTTGGCAAGACTTCCGAACATGATAGAACGGTGACTGATTGACTTGTCACCAGGGATGCGCAAGCTGCCATGAAGACCTTGAGCCTTGGTTTCTAGTTTCATAGGTTACTCCTAAAAATTTTATAGTTATTCCCATTATACCATATTTGAAAGCCTAACCATAGACTGAATTGTCAAAATATTCACTCGCTTGTATTGCCATACTTTTCTTTCAAGAAGGCAACCGCCTCTTGAACACGGTTCCGAATCAAGTTAGCAGACTCCTGCAAAAGATTTTTTTCCTCAGCCGACAAAGACAAGCGAACGGGAGCAGCCACCCCATGACGCCCTAGGATGACTGGATAGCCAAGATAGGTTTGATAGGCTTCTTGATAGCTTGATACTGCCACTTCTTCTTGAGCATCCGAAAGGATAATAGACACCAAACGAAGAGCCGCACTGGCAATGCCGTAAGACGTATAGCCCTTACCATAAAAGACTTTGTGGCCACCCTTCATGGATGCCATAAACAAATTTTGTCGCTCTTCTTCACTGGTCAATTCTGTAATGTCTTGCCCTTTAACCTTGACTTGACTCCAAGCTGTAAATTGGGAATTCCCATGTTCGCCAAGATTGTAGCCAGATACTGATTTAGGATTTACTGACAAATCATCTCCTACCGCTGCCTTCATTCTCGCCGTATCGAGTAGAGTCCCTGTCCCAATCACACGTTCTCTTGGCCAGCCTGTGAATTCCTGATAGAGGGCCGATACAGCATCTACAGGATTCGAGATAACCAAGAGTATGCCTTTAAAATTCAATTTTTTAAGTGCCTGAGAAACCTGATAAACGGCTTCTCGAGTAAATGGAAATTCAGCAAAGCGATCCTCACCAGCATTATGCTGTAACTGAATGTTTCCAAGAGATGAAATAATCACATCAGCATCTTCAAGTGCCGCATAATCATTGACAACAATGCTTGCATAGCTAGGCAGATTTGCCATGGCATCCTTAAAATCCTGGGCATCTGCCTCGGCCTTCTTCTCATTGATATCTATAAAGACATAGCTATCAGCCAAGCCTTGAGCAATTGCTCCATGAGCTACTGCAGCTCCAACATTTCCCATACCAATAATTCCAATCTTACGACTCATCATTTTCCTCCTTAATATTTCTAGCTTCTTCCTTAGACAATCTCTTTTGAATGCAGAAAAGGGCCTGTCAATTGACACACCCTCTTTGATTAACTATTCAATTCTTGCAAAGGTTTGAAGATGATACGTTCAATATCGTTCAAATAAACAGACAAACCTTGTTGTGCAGTCAAGTATTCTTTCAAAAGGGCATTAGCTTCTACCTTTTGACCCAATTCTTGAACAGCAGCTTGTTCTTCTGCTGTTGGCATTGTACCAGCTTGCATTTTAGCATAGAAATCCTCTTGGAAATCAGTAAACTCTTTGAAAAGAGCGCTAGCTTCAGCATCAGCTGCAATCGCTTCTTTTTTCTCTACCAAAGTTTTGTACTCAGGAAGGGCACGAATGCCACGTTCCAACTCATTTGCTAAATCATAAATATTTGTCATTTTATTCTCCTAGGCGATCACCACATGATAATCCGTATTGGCTTCAATAACAGTCTTAGCATGTGTGCGATCTTTTTCATTTTTAAAAGTAATTTGGAGGATACCGTGAATATCCTCACGATTTTCCTCATTAATACGAAGGTTAACCAAAGACGTTCCTCGCAGCAATTCCATAATGTTAAGGATAACGTCTTCTCGGTCAGGCACATCCACGAAAATATCGAAGGCACTTTCCACGCCACCTTTTTTGTGGATCTCCATCTCTTTACGTTTCTTACGACCGTTGTCAAAGAACTCCCAAATGGCATTCTCATCTTCAGCCTTAATCAAGTCAGCCACATGGTCCAAACGTTTTTTGAAATCTTCAATACGATCCAAAACAGCTGGCCCATTGGTCATGAGAATGGAAGCCCACATGCCAGGTTCACTTTCTGCAATACGGGTCATATCTCGGAAGCCCCCAGCCGCAAAGTGATTGGTCATCTCGTGAGCCTGCGCATAATCAGCTGCCTGCTCCATAAGTCCAGAAGCTAAAAGGTGTGGAAAATGACTGATTTGACTGGTTACACGATCATGTTCAGCCGCATCAATCTCCACATAACGTGATTTAAGCCCTGACAAGATGTCCTTAAGTTCAGGGATAGTTGTCTCTCTTGTTAGACTCGTCGGTGTGAAAATATAATAGGCATTTTCGAAAAGTGTCACGTCAGCTGCAATAGCCCCTGATTTATGGGAACCAGCCATAGGGTGAGAACCTACAAACTGAACATTTTTACCTGTTAGGTAACGTTCAGCTGCCTCAACGATATCCAACTTAGTAGACCCTGCGTCCGTGATGATGACATTATCTTTGAGATCCAGGTCAGCCAACTCCTTCAAGTAGGCCACCGTTTGCTTAATTGGCACTGCAAGGACAATAACATCCGCAAGGGGAGCAAATTCTTTGAAATCACTTGTTGCACGGTCAACAATCCCACGCTCAAGTGCAATATTTCGAGAATAGTCAGAGCGATTATATCCAAGAATCTCATAATCAGGGTGGTCCCTTTTAATCCCTAAGGCTAAAGAGCCACCAATCAAGCCCAATCCTGCGATATAAATAGTTTTCTTACTCATTACTACTCCCATCTATTGTCTGATGCTGCTTAAAAGTTTTTCACATAGTCACGGTGACGTGCTACCGCTTCTTTCAATTCTTCCATGTTGTCAGAAGAGAATTTGTCCAAGATTTCATTGGCTACGACTGTAGCGACTACGGATTCCATAACGACACCCGCTGCAGGCAAGGCCGTTGGATCTGAACGCTCGACTGTTGCCTTGTATGGTTCATGTGTTTCGATATCTACTGACATCAATGGCTTGTATAGGGTTGGAATAGGTTTCATAACCCCACGGACCACAATCGGTTGCCCGTTGGTCATACCACCTTCAAAACCACCAAGGTTGTTAGTGCGACGCGTATAGCCATCCTCTTCATTCCAGAGAATCTCGTCCATTACTTGAGAGCCCTTGAGGTAGCCATCCTTGAAACCAAGACCAAATTCTACACCCTTGAAGGCATTGATGGACACCACTGCTTGAGCAATCTTAGCATCAAGTTTGGTATCCCATTGGACATAAGAACCAAGGCCAACAGGGACGCCGCCAACAACAGTTTCAACGACACCACCGATTGTGTCTCCCTCTTTTTTGATTTGGTCAATGAAATCTTTAATTTCCTGTTCACGTTCTTGGTTAACAACTGAAATCTCTGATTGTTGGGCCAATTCCTTGATTTGAGCTACTGTCAAATTCTCAGGCACATCAATTTCCTTACCACCAAAGACAACGACATGGTTAGCAATTTCAATATCAAGCTCAGCCAAGATACGTTTAGCGACAGCACCTACTGCCACACGCATGGTTGTTTCACGCGCACTAGAACGTTCCAAAGAATTACGCAAATCATCGAAACGGTATTTCATTCCACCAACTAAGTCAGCATGTCCTGGACGTGGGTGAGTGATTTTACGTTTGGTTTTCAAACGGTCCTCAATATCTTCCACAGCCATGATGTCCAACCATTTTTGATGGTCCTTATTGATAACATGAAGGGTGATTGGAGCCCCTGTTGTTTTCCCATGACGCACACCAGAAGTGATTTCAACCTTATCAGACTCAATTTTCATACGGCCACCACGACCATAACCACCTTGGCGGCGTTTCAAATCGCCATTGATATCTTCTGCCGTCAAGGGAAGACCAGCTGGAACACCTTCGATAATTGCTGTTAAACGTGGGCCGTGAGACTCACCTGCTGTTAAATATCTCATTTATTTCTCCAAGTACTCTTTCATTTCAACTAAAGGAATTTGATTGATTGCTGCCTTACCAATCTCAGGAACGATAACTGTCTTAATGCTATTACCACGGGCTTTTTTGTCATGTGTGAGGGCTGTATAAAGCTCCTCAACACGCCATGGCTCATAGTCTACTGGCAAGCCAAACTTAACACACATCTCAGCAATTTGACGTGTGATTCCCTTAGGCATGAGGCCTTTTTCCTCAGCAACACGTGAAATCTGAACCATTCCGATAGCCACCGCTTCACCGTGCATGACTTTACCGTAACCAGCTGTTTGTTCAACGGCATGCCCAATCGTATGACCAAAGTTTAGATACATACGGACGCCACCTTCAAACTCGTCTTCAACCACAATTTTACGCTTAACATTACATGAACGATAAATGATAGTTTCTGAGTTTTCTAGGATACTGTGAACTGAACCATCAATGCTTTCAAGCAAGTGCCAAAGCTCAGGGTCATCAATCAAACCGTATTTGACAACCTCACCCATACCTTCAATCAATTCGCGTTTACCAAGTGTCTCAAGAACATTAGGATCAATCAAAACCCCATCAGGCTGAGCAAAAGTTCCCACGATATTTTTAGCAAATGGTGTGTTCACACCTGTCTTACCACCAATAGATGAATCCACTTGGGCAGTTAGACTAGTTGGAACCTGAACGAAGTGAATGCCACGCATATAGGTCGAAGCGACAAAACCTGCCAAATCACCAACAACGCCACCACCAAGAGCAAGGATACCATCACTACGAGTCATGCCATTCTTAATCAAAAACTCATAAGCCTTATTAACAGTTTTAAGATTCTTACTTGCTTCACCTTCTAGGAAATCAAAAACGACTACCTCAAAACCTTCGTGCTCCAAGCTAAGCTTAACTTTTTCTGCATATAGAGCTCCCACATGATTGTCCGTGATAAGTGCAATCTTTTGTGGTTCCCAAAGTGACTTCACCCATTGACCTACGGTCTTAAGGGCTCCTTTTTCAATAATAATGTCATAAGGGTTATGTGTTAAATTTACCTCTAGTTTCATAGTCGTCCCCTCCTAGCTATTGTAAATATTTTCTAATTCCTGCCAAATGGCGTCTGTTGGCATGTCCTTGCCGGTCCACATTTTAAAGGCACCTGCCGCTTGATGAAGCAACATGCCAAGTCCATTCACAGCCTCGATTCCCTGTTTTCTAGCCAAGGCCAAGAAAGGTGTTTCAAAAGGCTGATAAATGATATCAGCAACCAAGAGTCCCTTAGGAAATTTTGTGTCTGTAGGAATGGGCAAGGATTCGCCATCCATCCCAACACTCGTCGCATTCACCAATAAATCAGCCTGGCCTAGTTCCTCTTGAAAATACTCAAGATCATTTAAAGCATGAAACTCCAAGTGGCAAGTTGCCTGTTCAAGTAAGGACTTAAAACTTTCTTTTGCCTTATCCAATGACTGAGGGCGAACGTAGACACTGACTTTTTTTGCACCATCAAGAACTGCCTGCGTCACAATAGCTTTAGCGGCACCACCAGCACCCAAAATCATCAGATGAGCGTCTCTAGGGCTAAAGTCCTTTAGACTAGCAAAGAAGCCAAAACCGTCCGTATTATGACCAATCAAATGACCATCACGATTAACAACTGTATTGACGGCACCAATCAGTTGAGCTGCAGGACTAATTTCATCCAAAAAAGGAATGACTGCTTCCTTATATGGCATCGACAAGTTGATACCGAACATGTTGTAACGTCTAATATTTTCAACTGTCTCGGCTAGGTCTGACTCTGGAATCTCCCAGGCCACATAAACACCATTAACTTGTGTCTTTTCGAAGGCCGAATTATGAATGAATGGTGAAATAGAATGCTTGATAGGATTGGCAACAACAGCCGCTAGGCGTGTGTGTCCATCAATCTGCATCCAAAACCTCCCTGATTCTACGCATATCTGCAAGACCAACTTGTCCCGGAGCACTAGCATTATCAAGACTAGCAAAGGTCCATGATGACCCCACCAAATCTCCCGCAAAACGTGACAAACGACCTAGTTTACCCATTGACATAGTTACAAACTCTTGTTCAGGATTATAGGCCTTGAAACCACGTGTGAAGTTCATAAGGTCAAGAACATCCTGCTCATGCTTAGGCATAACCGCCACCTTAACCACTCTCGGCGTTAAGTTTGTCATCTCAGACAAAAGCTCCATAAGGTTTTCAGGGGTCTCCTCAAAGTTATGATAGGACAAAACCAAGTTTGAAAATTCGAGCATTTGGTCAAAGACAGCCTTACGTGTGAAATACTCAAAATCAATATAATCTGGCGAATAGATAGCAGCTACATCCTTAATTAGTGCGATGTATTCCGCATCCGTTAACTCAAGCTTGCCACCCTCACGCGTCGTACGGATGGTAAAGACAATCTCAAAGCCTGCGAATTTCTCGAAAATAGCTGGAGCAACCGTTAAGATACTATCCTTATCTAAAAAATCTGCACGCCATTCTATAATGTCTGCCCCCTCAAAACGAGACAGTTCAAGCTCTTGTGCCTCCTCTAAACTAGTTGGCATAATCGGAACTACAATTTTCATTTATTTACCCTTATTGTGTATACTTTCAAATAATTTGATGTTGGATCATTAGGATTGACGGTAAAATCCGCTGGTAATTGTTGCAGGTTAACGAAGTCCGCTGTAACATCTCCCAAACCCTTACGCAGTTGTTTTTTAAACTGTTGCACGGTTATATTAGCAGCATTGGTACTTGCAATGATTGTCCCATGCTCTGATAAAATATCAAGACTCTGTGCAATTAACTTGTGGTAATCCTTATTTGCTGAGAAAGTGCGTTTCTTATTTCTGGCAAAGCTTGGCGGATCGATGACGATAAGGTCATAAGATAAGCCTTTTTTCTTTGCATATTTGAAATAATCAAAGACATCCATCACGACCAAGCGATGATTGTCCATACTGAAACCATTAGCTTCAAAATGAGCCGTCGATAATTCACGTGAACGCTTAGCCAAATCAACTGATGTCGTTTCAATCGCTCCACCCATAGCCGCAGCAACTGAAAAAGCTGCCGTATAGGAGAACATATTCAGAACTGATTTACCCAAAGCTAGGCCATTAACTAAACCATCACGCACTTCATGCTGATCAAGGAAAATTCCCGTCATTAGCCCATCATTGAGGAAAACTTCATAAGTGACCCCATTTTCTAAAATGGTGAAGGTATCAGCCGCCTCTTGCCCAAAAAGATGGTCTGATTCGAAATCAAGACCCTTGAAGCGGATTTTCTCATAGCCTCCCAAGACCTCAGGAAAGACCGTTTGGAAAGCCTCTACAATAACATCCTTCAAGGAATAAACAAAGGCATTGTACCATGAAAAGAGGGCATAATCCCCATATAAGTCAATTGTGAGTCCACCAAAATCATCACCATCTTGGTTGAAAAGACGAAAAGCTGTCGTCAACTCATTATCATAATAGGATTGACGTTTGGCCCTAGCCTTTTCAAAAAGTCCTTGAAAATAAGTCACTGTCAATTTTTGTTTTTTAGGGGACAGAAACCATCCTATCCCCTTATTTTGACTTGACAAATAGCCCGTTCCTAAAAAATCTTTGGACTGGCTATAAAGGTAAACCAACTGATCATTTTCAGTGATATTTGGAAAATCTTCCGCTAAAAGAAGCTGTTTTCCTTGTTTGATTTTTTTCTCCGCAAAGGGACTTACCGTCAATATACTCATGTTACTATTATACCAAAAAAATGCTATTATTTCTGTTTCGTAACTAGATTTTATCAATTATATGTCAAGGAATATCACACTCAATGGCAGTAAATTTTTGAGAGTCATTATCTTATTTGGTATAATGATTAAGATAATATAGAATCAAAGGAAGTATTACTTTGAAAAAAATTAATGAAGCCTTTTGGAAAGGAGTTTCATCAAGACTTGGATTTATCCTCTTGTTACTCTTCTTTTACTGGCTAAAAACCATATTCGCTTATTACGTCAACATTAATCTTGAGTTGGAAAGCAGATATCAGGTTATGCTTTCGCTGATTAACCCTATTCCACTAGGATTAATGCTTCTAGGTTTAGGACTATACTTTAAGAAACGACGTTTCTTTTATAGCATTACCATTGCTATCTATGTCATCCTTAACCTCTTACTTATTGCTAATGTGATTTACTTTGGAGAGTTTACAGACTTCATCACTGTAAATACCATCCTAGCAAGTTCTAGTTCGGCAGCAGGACTAGGAGACTCCGCCAAGAACCTTCTTGAGCCAAGCTATCTCTTCTACCTGATTGATGTACCTTTCTTCATCTATGCTGGTTTCAGGAAGAAGCTTAAGATGGACAGCAAGCCATTTAACAAACGAGCTAGTTTTGCCGTCACTGCACTGTCGACACTCCTTCTCTCAGTTAACCTCTTCTTAGCGGAAGTTAACCGTGGCGAGTTGTTGACACGTGGTTTCTCAAATAACTATATTGTTCGTGCTATGGGGATTCCCTTCTTCACAGCCTATTCTGGTAACTTAACTTATCAGGCCTCACAGGCTCGTTCATCTGCAACAGCTGAGGATATGAAAAAGGTTGAGGCTTACGTTAAGGAGCACTACGCGGCACCTGATCCTAAGTATTACGGAATTGCTAAAGGAAGAAACGTCATCGTTATTCACTTGGAAAGCTTCCAACAGTTCCTTATTGACTACAAGCTCAAAGTAGACGGTCAAGAATATGAGGTTACACCATTCATCAATTCCATTTACCACTCAAACGAAACCCTAGCCTTTTCAAACTTCTTCCACCAAGTTAAATCAGGGAAAACTTCTGATGCTGAAACCTTGATGGAAACGTCTCTCTTTGGACTAAGTACAGGGTCATACATGGTAAACTATGGTGGTACCAATACAGCCTATGCTGCGCCATCTATCCTAGCTCAAACAGGCGACTATACGTCAGCTGTTTTCCACGGAAACACTGGATCCTTCTGGAATCGTAATAATACCTATAAACAATGGGGTTATAACTACTTCTTTGACTCATCAGCCTTCACTGAAAAAACTGATGAAAACTCCTTCCAGTATGGTCTAAATGACAAGTACATGTTCCCAGATTCCATCAAATATCTGGAACAAATGCAACAACCTTTCTACGTTAAATACCTTACAGTATCTAACCACTACCCATACACTTCACTCTCAGGCGATGAAAAGGAACAAGGTTTCCCACTCGCTGAAACAAAAGACGAAACAGTCAACGGATATTTTGCAACAGCTAACTATCTTGACTCAGCAATCAAAGACTTCTTTGATTACCTTAAGGAAACCGGTCTTTACGATAACTCGATTATTGTCATGTACGGTGACCACTATGGTATCTCTGATACACGAAGCAGCAATCTTGCTGAACTTCTCGGTAAGAACCCTGAAACTTGGTCAAACTATGATAAAGCCATGCTTCAACGTGTTCCTTACATGATTCATATTCCAGGTTATACTGGTGGTGGTATCTCTAACACCTTTGGTGGTGAGGTCGATGCCCTTCCAACTCTCCTTCACATTCTTGGTGTTGACACCAGCTCTTATATCCAGATGGGACAAGACCTCCTATCTCCTGATAACAAGCAAATTGTCGCATTTAGAACCTCAGGTCAATATGTTACTCCTCAATACACTAGCTATTCTGGTCGACTCTATAATACTCAAACAGGGGAAGAAATTACCAACCCTGATGAAACGACTAAAAAGGATAACGAAGCCATTCGTAAGGCAGTAGCCACTCAACTTTCAATGAGTGACGCTGTTCAAACAGGTGACCTCCTTCGTTTCTATACGCCAAATGGTTTGAAACCTGTTGATTCTAGCAAAATTTCCTACACTAAACAGATGGATCAACTGAAACAGATCAACAAAAAGCTGAAAGATAAATCAACTAGCCTCTACAAGCAGAAAGGCAATAAATCAACAGCTGATCTATTCAAGACGCCATCTTACAAGGAGCTACATCCTGTAGAATCCGAATCAAGCTCTAGCTCAAGTTCGGGTGAATCAGAGCCAAGCAGCTCTTCAACGGAACAACAATAACCCCTAAAGGCAGTCCAATATGGACTGCCTTTTTAGATTTTGTGACTTTAAGTCCGTTTCGCTCC
>NZ_KV832487.1:0-501 GCF_001837455.1 Streptococcus sp. HMSC068F04 | reverse complement strand
AAGTATGCACTTAATTTGACAATTCAAGGTCAAAAAATCTACGTGCCCTTACGGCCATTGTTTTGTCCCAATTACTTATTGAGTGGATGGGATTCTTTTTAGGTATTCCTCTAAGTAAGATTCTGGTTTTAACAGTACTTAGCAGTCTAGTAGAGATCTTGATGCATCTTTTCCTAAGTAAAAAATCTAAAGTTACTTTGGGTGATAAAGAGATATGGCATCAATACTTTTTATTCGTTAAGAAGACGCTGTGGTTCTCTATTTTATTAGTTGCAATTTTTCTTTTTTATTCGATAATCAAATCTGATAGCTTTATGCTCTATTTTTACTGGCATATCTTTGTATTATTCCATTGTCTTGGATATATCATTTGTTTAAATAACATTAAAATGAATCGTAAAAATTGAAGCCTAAATCTTGTTTATTTCCACACAATCAAAAAATCCCATGAGAGTTCTCATCCTATGGGATTTTTTTGTTTATCTTACGAAAACCACTAGC
>NZ_KV832486.1:0-1509 GCF_001837455.1 Streptococcus sp. HMSC068F04 | reverse complement strand
TCAGATTGAAGACAAAGTCCTCAGAAGTTATACTTCTGGGGATTTTTCTTGCTTTGAAGGAGTATAATAAAAGAAAAAGGTATTTGATGAGGTGTTCCTATGTTTCACAAAGAAAATCCCGAATACAATCGACGTCAAGTAGGATTCTATACGCTTGATGAACTTGTGCCTAAAGACCATTTTCTAAGAAAAGTCGAGGAAACGATTGATTTCTCTTTTATTTATGATCTTGTCGAAGATAGTTATTCCTCGGATAATGGTCGCCCTAGTCTAGACCCTGTTTTATTAGTTAAAATTCCGTTGATTCAATGTTTTTATGGCATTCGTTCTATGCGCCAAACCATTAAAGATATTGAGGTGAATACGGCTTACCGTTGGTTTCTTGGCTTATCTCTGGACGATAAGGTGCCTCATTTTACAACTTACGGTAAGAACTATAGCCGACGCTTTCAAAACAAGGAAGTGTTAGCACACATTTTTAGTCATGTGCTTCATCATGTTTTGGAAGCAGGGCTCATTGATCCCTCAGAAATCTTCATTGATGGGACCCATATCAAGGCAGCTGCTAATAATCATAAGTACAAAACTGTTGTTATTGATCAAAAAGCTAAATTCATGAGTGAACAACTGGAGATTGAGATTAATTTAGATAGGAGAAAACACGCAAAAAAGTTCTTAAAGCCCGCCAAAAAAGGCGAGGCTAAACCTAAGAAACAATCAACGACAGACCCAGACAGTGGTTGGTTTCATAAGGGGGAACATAAGGAAGTCTTCGCTTACAATGCTCAAGTAGCTTGTGATAAACACGGTTGGGCCTTAGCTTATACGGTTGAAGCAGGAAACATCCATGATAGTCAGGCTTTCTCTGCTCTTTTTGTCAAACTAGAACCATTCTCTCCTGAATTCATTATTGCGGATTCAGGCTATAAAACACCTAGTATTGCCAAGTTTCTTCTAGAAAAAGGGATTACACCAGTTTTCCCTTACACTAGACCAAGAGGTAAGAAAGATTTTTTACGTCCAAAAGACTTTGTCTATGACGAGCATTTTGATTGTTATCTTTGTCCAGAGAACAAGGTGTTAACTTATCGTACAACCACACGTGAAGGTTATCGAGAGTATAAAAGTAATCCTAAAATTTGTAAGACCTGTCCCTTGTTAGCTATTTGTACAGAAAGTCGCCAGAACCAAAAAGTTGTTGTGCGTCATATTTGGAAAGATGCCCTAGAAGTCTGTGAAGATATTCGCCATCAAAGTGGTATGAAAGAACGGTATCAACACCGGAAAGAAACGATAGAACGGTTATTCGGAACAGCTAAAGAATATCATAACTTACGTTATACCAGAGAAAAAGGAAAGTCCAAAATGGAAGATAAGGTTGGGCTTACTTTAGCGTGTCTAAATATCAAAAAATTGGTAAAAATGATGACAGGAAAGACCTATAATTCTACCCAAATATCTCAATATTATTGGATTATAGGAGAATTAGGTAAGAATATAAAAAAGACA
>NZ_KV832485.1:0-37809 GCF_001837455.1 Streptococcus sp. HMSC068F04 | reverse complement strand
TGTGTTGCACTTCATTTTACAATAGGGCGTAATACCTTCTCTGGAATAAACCTAAACTTTAATGCCAACAAAGCGGTTGAGAACAGCAAAAATATTTTTGCACAAATTTGGCAAGCTATCGTAGATTTCTTTACGGGACTTTCTAAATAGTAAAAGAGCTATCCGTTTGGATGGCTTTTTTCTATTTTTCAGAAAATATGTGAAATGATATTGAAATTATTCCAACAATTGTGTAAAATGGTAGACATCAATTCAGATTATTCTGAAAATTTGTTTTAGGAGATTTTCTTATGTCACAAACAAGTGCAACTAGTCAGTCTACCTGGCGTAGTAAAATAAAAGCAATGGGACCTGGTATCCTAATGGCATCTGCTGCCGTAGGTGGTTCCCACATCGTTTCTTCAACCCAAGCAGGTGGTTCTTATGGATGGGCCTTGCTAGGCTTGGTTATTCTTGCCAACCTCTTCAAGTACCCATTCTTCCGTTTTGGGGCTGAGTATACAGCTGATACAGGTAAAACCCTGGTTGAAGGTTACGCTGAAAAAGGTAAGTTCTATCTTTGGGTATTCTTCATTTTGAATGTCTTTTCAGCCTTGGTTAATACTGCGGGAGTTTCTATTCTTTGTTCAGCTATCATTGCCAGTGCCTTTCCAATGCTTGGGTTGAGTATTACCACATGGTCAATCATTTTGGTTGCAATCATTTGGGGTATGTTACTCTTTGGTGGTTACAAACTTCTTGATGGCATGGCTAAATGGATCATGTCAGCCTTGACTATCGCAACAGTAGCAGCAGTTATTATTGCAGCAATCAAACACCCAGAGTACAGTGCTGACTTTGTTGAGAAAACACCATGGCAGTTAGCAGCCCTTCCATTTATCGTTTCACTTCTTGGATGGATGCCAGCTCCAATTGAAATTTCAGCCATTAACTCACTTTGGTCAGCAGAGAAAAAGAAAACGGTTGATTTTAACACTGATGATGCCCTCTTTGACTTTAACGTTGGTTTCATCGGAACAGCTATTCTTGCAGTATTCTTTGTAGCACTCGGTGCTCTTATCCAGTATCCAACTGGTAAACCAGTAGAAGCAGCATCAGCTAAGTATATTGCTCAGTTTGTTGGTATGTATGCCTCAGTACTTGGTGAGTGGTCACGCTATTTGATTACCTTTATCGCTTTCTTATGTATCTTTGGTACTGTGATCACTGTTATCGATGGTTATTCACGTGTTAACGAAATTTCTCTTCGTCTTTTGTTTAACCAAAAAGAAAAAAATCAAACACCATTGAATGTTTGGATGACACTGACAGCTATTCTTGGTCTCATCATTATTTTCTTCTTCCAAGGTCAAGTAGCAACAATGCTTCGTTTTGCCATGATTGGTTCATTCCTTACAACACCTTTCTTTGCGCTTTTGAATTATGTACTTGTTACAAAAGCAAAGAGAGACCTTCCAACTTGGTTGAAAGGTCTTGCTATTGCAGGTTTGATTTTCTTGTTCGGATTTGCCCTCTTCTTTATCTGGGCTTTGGCTATTGGTAAAGCAGGTTAATAGGATTAGACAGTTTCCCTAGGGAGGCTGTTTTTTTATTTTATAAATATGGGAGTAGGAGAGCTTATACCCAAGAGTATACAAAAAAACCATTCCAATCGGAATGGCTTAACAACAAGATGTTGCTTATTTGAGACCGTATTTTTTGTTGAAACGATCCACGCGTCCGTCTGCTTGAGTGAATTTTTGACGGCCAGTGTAGAATGGGTGTGAATCTGATGAAATTTCTACACGGATAAGTGGGTAAGTTTCACCTTCGAATTCAACTGTTTCGTTTGAGTGTTTAGTTGAACCGCTAAGGAATTGGTAACCAGTAGTTGTGTCCATGAATACTACTTGACGGTAATCTGGATGGATATCTTTTTTCATGTTAAAATATTTCCTTTCTGCCATGGTACTTTCCGCACCATAGTTTTTTTAACTATTTTAGTTTATCAAAAGGTGGTCTACTTGACAAGTCTTTTTTACTATTTTTTAGGAAATTCGCATTTTGTAAATGCCACCTGTCTGAAAGCAGTGATTGTCTTTATCAACGATGATTGCTTCAAGCTCAGCTTGTGAACTAACTTCTTGGAATATGTGTTCGAGACTAGAGCCAAATAAGCGGGTTGTCCAAATTTCACCATCCACTGAGAGGGATGAAATAATGGTAAGGCTGGCTAGGTCACTGGAGACTGGATAACCAGTCTGGCTATCAAAAATATGATGGTAGGTTTTGCCATCTATCTCAAAAGTACGTTCATAGATTCCCGAAGTGACAACAGACTTATCTCTTATAGCAAGCACCATAAGATTTGTGTTTCTTGTCTCCTTAGGATTTTGAATACCAATTCGCCATTTGTGGTCTGGATTATGGAGGGCTGGTCCAAAGGTTAGGACATTGCCTCCGAGATTGATTAGGGCACTGGTTACTTTTTCAGCTTTAAGAAAATCTGCAATACGATCTGCAATATATCCTTTTGCTAGGGCACCAAGATCAATTTTCATCCCTTTTTCTTTGAGAAAAACGCTTTGGGTTTCCTCGGATAGAAGAATGGCATTGGGATTGATGATGTCCAGGAGTGGACGAATTTCTTCAGGAAGAGGCAGCTTAGCATCAGAAAAACCAATGCGCCAAGTCTGAATGAGAGGCCCAATAGCAATATTAAGGTGACTTCCAGGTTGGCAGCTATGCCATTTTCCAAGAGAAATAAGTTCAAAAAGCTCTGGGTGAACTGTCACTGGATGTAAGCCTGCTGCCTTGTTAATTTTCATGAGTTCGGAACTGTCGTCATTGGCTGAGAAGCGCTTATTGTAGGTATGTAGAAGTGCTTCAACTTGGTCTAGCAGGGGTTCTGGTTCTTCATGATAGATAGAGACGTCAATCACAGTTCCCATGAGACGTACACGACGATTAGTGAGTTGCATAGGCAACAGTATCCTTAATTTCTTGATAGATTTGTTCGTTTTCTTCTAAGCTGTAGGAATTGGCCCCACTAGCAAGTGGGTGGCCGCCACCATCATGACGTTTAGCAATCTCATTGATGACAATGCTTTTACTGCGCAGACGTACACGGTAATGCCCTTCAGGCTGCTCTACGAAAATAGCCCAAGATTCGACGCAATCAATACGACCTGGAGTGCCAACAATTGCAGAACTTTCAGCATCAGTGACATTGAATTCATCCAAAATCTTTCGTGTCAAGACAACTCGAGCCGCACCATTTTCATCGACTTCTAGATTATCGAAAACATAACCTTGTAATTTAGCAATTTTGAATGGGAAACTATCCATACGACGAGCCATTGATGCAAAATCAAAGTCGTATTCACGAAGTTTAGCCGCAATTTGAAGTGTTTTAGGTGTCGTAGACGGAAAGAGGAAGCGACCTGTATCGCCAACAATACCATTGTAAAGAACACGGGCAGCGGCATCTGACAAGGAAAGGCCAAGAGTGAGAGCCCAGTCAGTCACAATTTCGCTGGCACTTGAAGCAGTCGTATCAACTAAGAGGAGGTCGCCGTAGGCATCGTCGTTAGGATGATGGTCAATTTTGATAAGAAAGTCCCCCTTATCAAAACGGTCGTCGTCGATACGAGGAGTGTTGGCTGTATCGGTAACAATAACAAGCGCTCCTTCATAGTCTTGGTCAGTTACCTTATCCATTTCAGCAATCCAAGATAAGGTAGGTTCATTGACACCTGTCGCAAGAACCTTTTTATCTGGAAAGTTTGTTTTTAAAATTTCCTTCAGTCCTACCTGACTACCAATGGCATCAGGGTCAGGTCTTTGGTGGCGGTGAATAATAATAGTGTCATGGGTTTTAATTTTTTCTAAAATAGCTTGAAATACAGTCATGAATGTCTCCTTGTGATTTTGTTTCTATTATATCATGAAACAATAGAAAAACGGTTAGCCTAGGCAAACCGTTATAAAATTAGATATCTTTATAGTCGACTTCAAGTCCACGTTTAACCGCTGGACGGTTGGCAATTTTTTCAGTCCATGCTTGAAGGTGCTTGTATTCTTTAACATCAAGGAAAATACCAGCCTTGTCCCAAATTTTATCTTGAGCAAGACGGCCATACCAAGACCAGATTGCGATATCAGCGATAGTGTATTCATCACCAGCAATATAAGGTTTGGTTGCTAATTCTTTATCTAGCAAGTCAAGTTGGCGTTTGGCTTCCATGGAAAAACGGTTGATGGCATAATCGATTTTTTCAGGTGCATAGTGGAAGAAGTGCCCAAAGCCACCACCTAAGAAGGGAGCAGCACCTGTTTGCCAAAAGAGCCAGTTGAGAACTTCCGTACGTTTTGCGTAATCAGTTGGAATGAGTTTGCCGAATTTTTCAGCCAAGTAAAGGAGGATGTTAGCTGATTCAAAGACACGAACCGGTTGGTCCTCAGAGTAATCCATCATTGCTGGAATCTTTGAGTTTGGATTGATTGAAACAAAGTCTGAGCCAAATTGGTCACCGTCACCAATCTTAATACGATAAGCGTCATAACCTGCTTGAGTTACACCAAGTTCTTTCAATTCTTCCAGCATGATAGTTGCCTTGATACCATTTGGTGTCGGAAGAGTATAGAGTTGGAAAGGTTGGTCACCTTTAGGCAAAGTTTGTTCAAAACGTGCACCAGCTGTAGGTTGATTGAGGCCACCCCAGGCACCTCCCATAGAGGTTGGGTTTTCCCAAACTACTGGTAAAATATAGTCAGACATAAAGTTTCTCCTTGTATTCTTGATAGTTACATCCTAACAAAATGCTAATGGCATTTCAAGAATCTACTACGTCCTATTAGGCGCAACACCTTGACTTTTTCCATAAGAATGATAAGATAGTAAAAATTAATTTTTATCTGATAAAAAACATATTGTTTAGAGAGGAAGAAAAGAATGACTGCTATTGATTTTCATAAGTTGGCTAAAACAGAACTACACTGCCATTTGGATGGTTCTCTATCATTGGAAACCATTCGTCACCTAGCTGACTTGGCACAGATTGAGTTACCTGAGGACGATGCAGAGCTCAAACACCATGTGACAGCACCTGCTACCTGTGAGAGTCTCCTAGATTATCTTGAGGCTTTTGATTATATTCGTCCTTTGCTTCAAACAAAGGAAGCTTTGACTATTGCGGCTTATGATGTCGCTAAACAGGCTGCTCTTGAAAATGTTATCTATATTGAAGTGCGTTTTGCTCCAGAATTGTCAATGGATAAGGGATTGACTGTCGCTGAGACCATTGATGCTGTTTGTCAAGGCTTACGTCAAGCTCAAGAAGAATTTGGTATTGTAGCCAAGGCCCTAGTTTGTGGCATGCGCCAATCAGATCAAGAATTAACGGCTCGTATTCTTGATGAAGCAAATGAAGTTGAAAATAGTGACTTTGTTGGTTTTGATTTTGCCGGAGATGAGCATCATTATGGACCTAAGGCGATTAAACCTCTGATTGAACAAGTCCAAAGTTACAACCGTCCGATGACTTTCCATGCTGGAGAGTGTGGTTGCCCAGCCTTTTTGGCTGAGTCAATTGCCATGGGAATTAAGCGTAATGGTCATGCAACGATCTTGGCTCATGAGCCCGAGCTTTTGGAAGAGTTTGTCAAAAATGGTGTCACAGGAGAGTTATGTTTAACAAGTAATCTCCAGACTAAGGCTGCTATTACAGTTGCTGATTTTCCTTATCTAAAAATGAAAGCGGCAGGGGCTAATATTACCATTAATACGGACAATCGTACCGTTTCTGATACAAACCTGACCAAAGAGTACGAACTCTATCACAAGCATTTTGGTAGCTCAGTTCAAGACTTCTATGCTCATAATAAGACAGCAATCGAAGCTTCATTTGCTAGTGATGAGGAGAAAGAAGAACTCCTTGAAAAATTGGCTAAAGCCTATTCATAGGAAGTAAATAGACTGGCGAAACTTTATAAAGATGATAAGAATGAACCATTTGAAACACAAGTCAAACCTATTATAAAAATAAGGGAGTGAGGCGAACTTTTTTCAAAAATTGTTCAGTCTCCCTCCCTTTTACGCTTGGAATTATGATAAAATAAGTACAATACATATTTTAGAGGAGACTGGTTTGGCACAACTTTATTTTCGCTATGGCACTATGAATTCTGGGAAATCCATTGAGATTCTTAAGGTTGCCTATAATTACGAAGAACAAGGAAAACCAGTAGTATTGTTGACCAGTCGTTTGGATAATCGAGATGGGGTCGGCTATATCTCTAGTCGTATTGGCATGAAACGGAAGGCATATCCTATTGGTGATGATACGGATATTTTTGGTTACATTGCTAATATGGATCCACGACCTTACTGTGTTTTAGTTGATGAGGCTCAGTTTTTGACCCGTGCGAATGTCTATGATTTGGCAAGAATTGTTGATGAGTTAGATATCCCAGTGATGGCTTTTGGTCTCAAAAATGATTTTCAGAACAATCTCTTTGAAGGTTCTAAATATCTTTTGCTATTGTCTGATAAGATTGATGAAATCAAGACTATTTGTCATTATTGCTCGAGAAAGGCAACCATGGTTCTTCGTATGGAAGATGGTAAGCCAGTTTATGAGGGAGCACAAGTTCAAATTGGAGGTCATGAGAGTTATATCTCCGTTTGTCGAAAGCACTGGTTTAATCCACCTCACGAAAAAATAATCCCTTTGAATAAGGCCTAAAAACGACTATTAGTTATATAAGGAGTAAAGATAACAAATGAACATTTATGATCAGTTACAAGCGGTTGAAGACCGTTATGAGGAATTGGGTGAATTGCTTAGTGACCCTGAAGTCGTTTCAGACACTAAACGTTTCATGGAGTTGTCGCGTGAAGAAGCAAATACCCGTGAAACAGTGACAGCTTACCGTGAGTACAAGCAAGTCATCCAAAGTATCTCAGATGCTGAAGAGATGATTAAGGAAGCAAGCGGTGATCCTGATTTGGAAGAAATGGCTAAGGAAGAGCTTAAAGAATCTAAAGCCGCTAAAGAAGAGTATGAAGAACGTTTGAAAATTCTTCTCTTGCCAAAAGACCCTAATGATGACAAGAATATTATCCTCGAAATCCGTGGGGCTGCAGGTGGTGATGAAGCTGCCTTGTTTGCAGGTGACCTTTTAGCTATGTATCAAAAATACGCAGAAACACAAGGTTGGCGCTTTGAGGTCATGGAAGCTTCTTATAATGGTGTCGGTGGTATCAAAGAAGTGGTTGCCATGGTTTCAGGACAATCAGTCTACTCTAAACTCAAATATGAATCTGGAGCACACCGTGTGCAACGTGTGCCTGTGACTGAGAGCCAAGGTCGTGTTCATACCTCGACAGCAACTGTTTTGGTTATGCCAGAAGTTGAAGAAGTAGAGTACGAAATTGATCCTAAGGACCTTCGTGTCGATATCTATCACGCATCTGGTGCTGGTGGTCAGAACGTCAATAAGGTTGCGACTGCGGTTCGTATGGTTCACATTCCTACTGGAATCAAAGTAGAGATGCAAGAAGAACGTACACAACAGAAGAACCGTGATAAAGCCATGAAGATTATCCGTGCGCGTGTTGCGGACCACTTTGCACAAATCGCTCAAGATGAACAAGATGCTGAGCGTAAATCTACTGTTGGTACAGGGGATCGTTCAGAGCGTATCCGTACTTACAACTTCCCACAAAACCGTGTAACGGATCACCGTATTGGTTTGACCCTTCAAAAATTAGATACGATTTTGGCTGGGAAAATGGATGAAGTCATTGATGCTCTTGTTCTTTACGATCAAACTCAAAAATTGGAAGAGCTTAACAAATGATTCTAGCGGATGTTCTGGCTGACTATGAGAAGCAGCTTGAGGCTGTTGGAGAAGAGCCAGAGGCCCTTTCCTTTGTTTATCGTGGTTTGAAGCAGTGGGACTTGACTCATTTTGTCCTTCAATTGCGTCAGGAAGTTTCAGAGGAAGATGCTGAGCTATTAGCTCATATATTTAGCCAACTAAAGAAACACAAGCCTGCCCAGTATATTTTGGGCTATGAAGACTTTCATGGCTTACGTTTTCAGGTTGATGAGCGTGTCTTGATTCCACGTCCTGAAACTGAGGAACTAGTGGACTTGATTTTAGCGGAAAACCCAAGCGCAGAGCTTAAGGTTCTTGATATCGGAACTGGGAGTGGTGCTATTTCGGTATCCCTGAAAAAGAGTCGCCTCCTTTGGCAAGTAACAGCTAGTGACTTGTCAGTTGATGCGCTAGAGCTTGCCAAGGAGAATGCTAAGCTAAATCAGGTAGACATTAGATTTGTTCAATCGGATGTTTTCGAAAATATTTCTGGCAGTTTTGATATCATTGTGTCAAATCCTCCCTATATTTCTGAAAACGATAAGGATGAAGTTGGTATCAATGTCTTGGCTAGCGAGCCAAAGATGGCCTTGTTTGCTGATGAAGAGGGACTTGCCATTTATAGACAGATTATTGAGGAAGCAGATAAGTATTTGACTCCTAGTGGAAAGCTCTACTTTGAAATTGGCTATAAGCAGGGAATGGATTTGAAGAAACTCTTGTCTCTACATTTTCCAGATAAGCGAGTGCGTGTCCTTAAGGACCAATTTGGACAAGATAGAATGGTCGTGATGGATGATGAAAAGTAAGAAAGTGTTAAGAGAAATCTTGTCTGACGGTGGCGCAGTCGTTCTTCCTACAGAGACTGTCTATGGTTTATTTGCTAAGGCTTTGGATGAGAGTGCTGTGAACCATGTCTATGAGCTGAAAAATCGTCCTAGAGATAAAGCCATGAATTTGAATGTCGCTTCTTATGAAGATATCCTGTCTTATTCGAAAGAGCAGCCCAAATATTTGAAACAATTGTATGATGCTTTTTTGCCTGGACCTCTGACTATCATTTTAAAAGCTAATGATAAAGTCCCCAGATGGATTAATTCTGGTTTGGCGACAGTTGGCTTTCGTTTGCCAGACCATCCTGTCACTAGAGAACTGATTCAAGCAGAAGGGCCCTTGATTGGCCCCTCAGCCAATAAGTCTGGGAAGGCTAGTGGTCGTTATTTTGACCAAATAAGAGACCAATTTGATTTTCAGGTGACTGGCTATCAAGATGATGATGCCTTGTTAGGTGTAGATTCGACAATTTTAGATTTGTCGGTCTCACCTGCTAAGATTCTCAGACAAGGAAAAATTACAAAAGAAGAACTATTGGCGGCTCTACCCGAGTTGACCATAGAATAAATGACTAACAGAGACCTATGGAAGTGTGAGATAATTTCCGACTGTATGTGGGTGAGTTGATTGAACCCCATTAGACCTCAAAGGAGACCTCTATGATTTTTGATAAAGAAGATTACAAAGCATTTGACCCTGAACTATGGAACGCCATCGATGCTGAGGCTGAACGTCAGCAAAACAATATTGAGTTGATTGCCTCTGAGAACGTGGTATCTAAAGCTGTAATGGCTGCTCAAGGGACACTCTTGACTAATAAGTACGCAGAAGGCTATCCAGGTAAACGTTACTATGGTGGTACAGACGTGATTGATGTGGTCGAGTCTCTTGCTATTGAGCGTGCCAAAGAACTTTTTGGAGCTAAATTTGCCAATGTGCAACCTCACTCAGGTAGCCAAGCCAATGCAGCAGTTTACATGTCTTTGATTCAACCAGGTGATACGGTTATGGGAATGGATTTGTCAGCGGGTGGTCACTTGACACATGGTGCACCAGTTAGCTTCTCTGGTAAGACCTATAACTTTGTGGCTTACAACGTTGATAAAGAAACTGAACTCCTTGATTACGATGCTATTCTGGCTCAAGCTAAAGAAGTACAACCAAAACTTATCGTGGCTGGGGCTTCAGCTTACTCACGTATCATTGATTTTGCTAAATTCCGTGAAATTGCTGATGCTGTCGGTGCCTACCTCATGGTAGATATGGCTCACATTGCAGGTCTTGTAGCCTCTGGTCATCATCCAAGTCCAGTTCCTCATGCACATGTGACAACTACAACAACTCACAAGACGCTTCGTGGTCCTCGCGGTGGTTTGATTTTGACTGATGATGAAGAAATCGCTAAAAAATTGAATTCTGCGGTCTTCCCTGGTTTGCAAGGTGGTCCATTGGAACACGTTATTGCTGCTAAGGCTGTTGCTCTTAAAGAAGCGCTTGACCCTGCCTTTAAGGAATATGGGGAAAATGTTATCAAGAATGCTGCTGCCATGGCGGACGTTTTCAATCAACATCCAGATTTCCGTGTTATCTCAGGTGGCACTAACAATCACCTCTTCTTGGTTGATGTGACTAAGGTTGTTGAAAATGGTAAGGTTGCACAAAACGTTCTTGAAGAAGTTAATATTACTTTGAACAAAAATGGTATTCCTTATGAGCAATTGTCTCCATTCAAAACATCTGGTATCCGTGTTGGTAGTCCAGCTATTACAAGTCGTGGCATGGGTGAAGCTGAGAGCCGTAAAATTGCTGAATTAATGGTTCAAGCTTTGGAAAATCACGATAAACCTGAAGTTTTGGAACGCATTCGTGGAGAAGTTAAAGCTCTAACAGATGCCTTCCCACTCTATTAAAAGACTATGTTAGATTTATATATTAAACGCATTATCATTCACCAGTTTTCGCCAAATGATACGGAGCTGGTTTTAGCTGAAGGGCCTCTTGAAATAACGCCTCGCTTAGATGAGTATTTTCGAAAGAAACTCTCTAAAGTTTTCTCAGATGAGGCTAAACGGGGCTATTTCGATGCGGAAAATGTTTTTATCAGTCATCTAGGAGATGATTTGATGGAAAGTTCTGTTAAAATTTCCCAACTTTGGAAGGAAGAATTTGTCATTTCTGAAGATCAAAAGACCAATGATTTGGTCTTTATTCAGTTTGAGAAAGAAGGGCAAGAATATTTTGCTTTCTTGCGTATTGCTCTCAAGGACAGTTTGATTCATTCTTTGGGAGATAGTCAGCATCCTATTCAATTGTCACAAAATAATTTGCCATCTGCGGCCCAGACACCTGATGAGGCTTTGGTAATCAATCGTAGTAGTAAGCAGTATTATTTGATTGAAAAGCGAATCAAGCATAATGGAAGCTTTGCCAATTATTTCTCTGAAAATCTCTTGCAGGTCCAGCCTGAACAATCTGTCAAGAAATCGATTAAGATGGTCGAAGATACTGCTCAGAAGATTGCTGAGAATTTTAATCAGGATGACTTTAACTTCCAAGGAAAAATGAAATCAGCTATTTTTAATAACCTGGAAGAAGATCAAGAGTTGTCACCTGAAAAATTAGCGGACCAGCTTTTTGATAATAATTTGACGGCTCGTTTGACCTTCGTTGATGAGCTCAAAGAGGCCATACCTGAACCTATCTCAGTATCAGATATTGACCATTCACGTCAAATTAAGAAATTGGAGAATCAAAAATTATCGTTATCGAACGGAATTGAGTTAATCGTGCCTAATAATGTTTATCAGGATGCCGATAGTGTTGAATTTATTCAAAATCCTGATGGCACCTACTCTATTCTCATCAAAAATATCGAGGATATCATCAATAAATAATATGTTTAAATGGATAAGACGTCTGGCGGTTTTTGTCGTAGTCCTCATCATAGGTATCCAATGTTATCGAATCCATGCCAATGTTCAACATGTCTTAACCTATGAATCCATGGTTAAGGAGGTATTGGCTGAGGACGATATTGATAATACAACCAATGTCGATTTGGTGTTGGCTATGATCTACACAGAAACCAAGGGGAAGACAGATGACGTGATGCAGTCCAGTGAAAGTTCTACAGGAGTGACTAACTCCATCACAGATCGAAAAGAAAGTATTCGTCAGGGGGTGACGGTGCTGTCGGAAAATCTGGAAGAAGCTGCCCACCATAAGGTGGATCCTTGGACAGCAGTACAAGCCTATAATTTTGGTAAGGCCTATATCGATTATGTGGCTGATAATGGTGGAGTTAACACCGTCGAACTCGCAAAGGCTTACTCTAAAAATGTCGTTGCTCCGAGTCTAGGAAACACCAGCGGGAAAACATACACCTATTACCAACCAGTTGCCATGTACTATGGTGGCGGAAAACTTTATACAAATGGCGGAAATATTTACTACGCTAAGGAAGTACAGTTTAATCTCTTTTTGATGCGTATGTTCTCACGCCTTTAAAGAGTAAGGACGTTAAACTTAGGAAAGACAAATGAAAGCATTATTAGTGTATTTTAGAGGATACGTCAAAGACAGTATCCTGGGACCCGTTTTTAAATTAATCGAAGCCAGTTTCGAACTCTTGGTCCCTCTAGTAATTGCTGGAATTGTCGACACAACTATTCCAAATAAAGACCAAAATCATCTGTTTATGATGATTTTTCTCTTGTTCGGACTTGCCGTTATTGGGGTTGTTGTTGCTATTTCAGCACAGTATTTTTCATCCAGAGCAGCAGTTGGCTATGCCCGAGGTTTAACCAATGATTTGTATGCGAAAATCATGCGTTTATCAAAGGAAAAGCGGGATGAGATTGGAACGTCAAGTTTGGTGACACGTTTGACTGGTGATACCTTTCAAATCCAAACGGGTATCAATCAATTTTTGAGGCTCTTTTTGAGGGCGCCAATTATCGTGACAGGAGCCATTATTATGGCATTCCGAATCAGTCCACGCTTGACCCTATGGTTTCTTGGCATGGTCTTGGTATTGACCCTTATAATTGTACTAGCTAGTCGCATCGTCAATCCTTTATACGCCAAGATTCGAGTAATTAATGAATCAATTGTTACCAATACGCGTCAACAACTTGAAGGTATGAGGGTTATTCGGGCTTTTGATCAAAGTGAGCGTGAATTAGATAACTTTACTGGTGTCAATAAAGACTTGAAGAAGTGGCAGCTCAAAACAGGAGTGATAGCAAGTCTCATTAGTCCTTTGACTTTCTTGATTGTTAATATGACCTTGATTGCTATCCTTTGGCAGGGAAATCTGCAAATTCAAGGTGGCCTTTTGTCTCAAGGGATGCTGATTGCTCTAGTCAATTATCTCTTGCAAATTTTGACGGAGCTCCTTAAATTGGCCATGATGTTGACTAATCTGAATCAAAGTTTTATTTCAGCGAAACGGGTACAAGCTATTTTTGAACTCCAAGATGAGGATATTGAGGCACCTTTAGAAGTCCGCACTTCTAGTCAGGCTTCTACAGTGCTAGCTATTGATCAGATGACCTTTACCTATCCTACAGCTAGTTCGCCATCACTCCAAGAGATTCATGTCAGTCTTACTCAAGGTCAGTCACTAGGTATTATTGGTGGTACAGGTTCAGGTAAATCGACATTGGTGAACTTAATCATGAACTTATATCAGCCTCAGATTGGTTCGCTAGCTATTTTCAAAGATCAAAAATCACCAAAAAACCTTAAAGAGTGGCGTTCTTGGGTTGCCTATGTCCCGCAAAAAGCTGAGTTATTTAGAGGAACCATTCGTTCAAACTTGTCCTTAGGACTTGACCACGAACCGAGTGAGCAAGAACTGTGGCATGCGCTTGACATGGCTCAGGCTGCTGATTTTGTAAAAGACAAGGATCTTGGTTTAGATGAGCCAGTTGAGTCATTTGGCCGTAATTTTTCGGGGGGTCAACGTCAACGTTTGACTATTGCGCGTGCGCTGATGAGACCAGCACCATTCTTGATTTTGGACGACTCAACCTCAGCCCTAGATTACCTAACTGAAAGTCGCTTACTAGCGGCTATCAGAGACAATCTTAAATCAACGAGTCTGATTATTATTTCGCAAAGAACAAATAGTCTAAAAGCTGTTGATCAAATTTTGGTGCTTGATAAGGGACATCAAGTTGGCTTGGGTAATCATGAAGAATTGCTTGCCACAAATAAACTCTATCAAGACATTCATTATTCTCAACATCAAAAGGAGGTCGCTGATGAAGGCTAGAAATAATAAATCAACGCTTAAACGTTTAAGTAGAGATATCTTAAGTCAGCGTTACCTCTTTGCCTTAGCAACTGTTGGGACCATTATTCAAGTTGCCTTAACGGTTTACTTACCTATCTTAATTGGTGATGCAGTGGACGCTGTTCTTAAGATGAACGCCGTTCTATTGATGTCACGTTTAATTTGGCAGATGCTTGTAGTTATCTTAGCTAATAGTGCAATCCAGTGGCTTAACCCTTTGATTTATAATCGATTGATTTATTCATATAGCGAAAGTTTACGTGAACGAGTCATGATGAAAATTCATGCTATGCCTCTCAGTTACCTTGATCGTCAAGGAACTGGAGACATGGTTAGCCGTGTGACTACAGATAGCGATCAGTTAAACAACGGACTTCTCATGGTCTTTAACCAATTTTTCGTTGGGCTTTTGACTATTTTTGTCATAATCTTTACCATGGCTCGCTTAGACTGGTTCATGATGCTCTTAGTCCTAGTCATGACGCCTTTGTCAATGCTTGTGGCACGTTTTATCGCAAAGAAGAGTTATCAACTCTATCGCAATCAAACTAAATGGCGAGGCATGCAGACTCAGTTGATTGAAGAAAGTTTGACTCAAGAAGCTTTAGTACAGAGTTTAAATGCACAAGACCAGATGGTTAGGAGTTTTAAAGACGTCAATGGTAAGTATGCTGATTATTCACAGGGTGCTATCTTTTATTCGTCAGCGGTTAACCCAG
Organism: Streptococcus sp. HMSC068F04; assembly: GCF_001837455.1. NCBI lineage: Bacteria > Bacillati > Bacillota > Bacilli > Lactobacillales > Streptococcaceae > Streptococcus > Streptococcus sp. HMSC068F04. Next base: position 23,094 of record NZ_KV832485.1, on the reverse strand, counting down.
CTACACGTTTTGTCAATAGTCTGATCTATGCTCTTATTGCAGGTGTTGGTGCCTATCGGATCATGTCGGGTGGCGCTTTTACAGTGGGACAATTGACTACCTTCCTAAACTATGTGACTCAGTATACGAAACCTTTTAATGATATCTCATCTGTTCTATCTGAACTTCAAAGTGCTTTGGCCTGTGCTGATCGCCTTTATATGATATTGGATGAAGAGGAAATAACAGAAACAGGTAAGGTGGTTTTGGAAGAAGCAGATGTGCAGGGACGTTTTCAATTTGACCATGTCCAATTTGGTTATTTGCCTAATAAACCTCTTATCAAGGATTTGAGCATTGATATCCTTGCCGCAAGTACTGTTGCCATTGTTGGTCCAACAGGAGCGGGAAAATCTACCTTGATTAACCTGCTCATGCGTTTCTATGATTTGGACAAGGGGAACATTCTACTGGACGGTAGACCTATTACAGATTATACTCGTGAGAGTCTTCGGAAACAGATTGGGATGGTCTTGCAGGAAACTTGGCTTGAGGTTGGCACTATTCATGATAATATTGCCTATGGAAATCCCGAAGCCAGTCGTGAAGAAGTTATAGCAGCAGCCAAGGCTGCCAATGCAGATTTCTTTATTAAGCAGTTGCCTCAAGGCTATGACACCTACTTGAATGACGCGGGGCAATCCCTTTCTCAGGGACAACGTCAGCTTTTGACTATTGCCCGCATATTTGTCAATGTGCCTAAAATCTTAATCTTGGATGAAGCCACTTCTAGTATTGATACTCGTACAGAGCTCCTCATTCAAGAGGCCTTCGCTAAATTAATGAAAGGTCGAACAAGTTTCATCATTGCCCATCGATTGTCTACCATCGAAAATGCGGACCTTATTTTGGTCATGAATAATGGGGATATCGTTGAACACGGAACCCATGAACGACTGATGCAAGCTAAGGGAATGTACTATCGTATGCAGACGGCCCAAAAGACACAAAATAGTTAAATCCGACAGAGCTTTTAAGCTCTGTTTTTTTATGATTGTAGCCAATCATTTATCACGGAAATCTATTAATGGAAAAGAAATGAAATTTAGTTATTTTTTCTTTTTTATTGGAAAAAATGGCGATAAGATGGTAAACTAGAGAGGATATTATATAAAAAAAGGTATCGAAAATTAGAATGTTAAAACATAAAAACGTCCTGGTATTTTTAGGACAAACCTTGCTTTATTTCGCCATTTTTATGGCCCTAATTTATCTCTACAATTACCTAGGACAAGGTCAAGGTAATTTTATCTATAACGAATTTTAGGAAGAATAATGACGAATACAAAAATTAAAGATATGATTGAAACGATTAAGCAGTTTGCTCAATCACAACCTGACTTTCCTGTTTACAATATTTTAGGGGAAGTTCACACTTACGGCGACTTGAAGGCTGACTCAGATAGCTTGGCAGCCAAGATTGATAGTCTTGATATTCCAGAAAAATCACCTGTTGTGGTTTATGGCGGTCAAGAGTATGAAATGTTGGCAACTTTTGTCGCTTTGACTAAATCTGGTCACGCTTATATTCCAATTGACAGTCACTCAGCTCTTGAGCGCGTGACGGCAATTGTTGAAGTGGCAGAGCCTAGTCTGATTATTGCTATCAATGACTTCCCACTTGAGGATGTCCAAGCACCAATCTTAACATTGGATCAAGTGACAACAGCTTTTGAAAGCAAGACTAGCTACGAAGTGACTCATCCTGTTAAGGGGGATGATACTTATTACATCATCTTTACCTCAGGAACTACAGGTAAGCCTAAAGGGGTCCAAATTTCACACAATAATCTCCTTAGTTTCACTAACTGGATGATTACGGACAAGGAATTTGCGACTCCAAAACGTCCTCAAATGCTGGCTCAACCGCCTTATTCATTTGACCTATCGGTAATGTACTGGGCACCAACATTGGCGCTTGGAGGAACACTCTATGCGCTTCCTTCAGCCATTACACAGGACTTCAAGAAGCTCTTTGAAACGATCTTCTCACTTCCAATTGCTATTTGGACATCAACACCATCTTTTGCAGATATGGCAATGTTGTCTGAAGACTTCAATGCAGAGAAGATGCCGAAAATTACGCATTTCTATTTTGACGGAGAAGAGTTGACTGTCAAGACTGCTCAAAAGCTTCGCCAACGTTTCCCAGAAGCACGTATTATTAATGCTTACGGACCAACTGAAGCAACTGTAGCCTTATCAGCAGTAGCAGTAACTGATGAGATGCTGGATAACCTTAAGCGTTTGCCGATTGGTTATACCAAGGAAGATTCACCGACTTATATTATCGATGAGGATGGCAATATCCTTCCAAATGGTCAACAGGGTGAAATCATCGTATCAGGACCAGCAGTTTCAAAAGGCTATATGAACAATCCTGAAAAGACTGCGGAAGCCTTCTTCGAGTTTAATGGCCTTCCTGCTTACCATACTGGTGATGTAGGAACGATGACTGATGAAGGTCTCCTTCTTTACGGCGGACGCATGGACTTCCAGATTAAATTTAATGGTTTCCGTATTGAGTTAGAGGATGTTTCACAAAACCTTAATAAGTCTAAGTATATTGATTCAGCAGTAGCTGTGCCACGTTACAATAAAGACCATAAGGTTCAGAACCTCTTGGCTTATGTGATTCTTAAGGATGGTGTTCGTGAGCAGTTTGAACGTGAAATTGATATCACCAAGGCGATTAAGGCTGACTTAGAAGATATCATGATGTCTTACATGATGCCTACTAAGTTCCTCTATCGTGAGAGCTTGCCTTTAACACCAAATGGGAAAATTGATATCAAGGGTCTTATCAGTGAGGTTAACAACCGATGATTGACTTCTTGAAACAGCTTCCCCATTTAGAAGCCTACGGTAACCCCTTCTATTTTGTCTATCTTGGATTAGCTCTATTGCCAATCTTTGTGGGTCTCTTCTTTAAAAAGCGTTTTGCGATTTATGAATGTTTGGTCAGTCTAGCCTTTATTGTTCTCGCTCTGACAGGAACACATGCTAGCCAATTACTAGCCTTACTTTTCTATATCGTTTGGCAAATCATCTGGGTTTATTCCTACAAACATTACCGCAGTAAAAAGGACAATAAATGGGTTTTCTATTTACACTCATTTCTAGTAGTCCTTCCCTTGATTTTTGTTAAGGTAGAGCCTGCGATAAATGGTACTCAGTCACTCTTAAACTTTCTTGGTATTTCTTACTTGACCTTCCGATCAGTTGGTATGATTATCGAGATGCGGGATGGTGTCTTAAAAGAGTTTACACTTGGAGAATTCCTCCGATTCATGCTCTTTATGCCAACCTTTACGAGTGGTCCTATTGATCGCTTCAGACGTTTTAACGAAGATTACCAAGCGATTCCTGAGCGAGACGAGCTGATGAATATGTTGGAGCAAGCTGTAAAATATATCATGCTTGGTTTCCTCTATAAGTTTGTTTTGGCTCAGATTTTCGGAAGTATGCTCTTGCCTTCACTGAAAGCGCAAGCTTTGGCTCAGGGTGGTATCTTTAATTTACCAACACTTGGTGTCATGTATGTTTTCGGTTTTGATCTCTTCTTTGACTTTGCGGGTTACTCGATGTTTGCCTTGGCAGCATCAAACCTTATGGGGATTAAGAGCCCAATCAACTTTGATAAACCTTTCATCTCACGAGACTTGAAAGAATTTTGGAATCGTTGGCATATGAGCTTGTCTTTCTGGTTCCGTGACTTTGTCTTTATGCGTTTGGTTATGGTTTTGATGCGAAACAAGGTTTTCAAAAACCGTAACACGACATCAAATGTGGCCTATGTCATTAATATGATGGTTATGGGATTCTGGCATGGAGTTACCTGGTATTACATTGCTTATGGTATTTTCCATGGTATTGGTCTAGGAATTAATGATGCCTGGTTACGTAAGAAGAAGACCATTAATAAAGAACGTAAGAAAGCTGGTCTTGAGCCACTTCCTGATAATAAATGGACGAAGGCTTTGGGAATCTTTATTACATTTAATACTGTTATGTTGTCATTCTTGATTTTCTCTGGATTCTTGAATGACCTCTGGTTCACTAAAAAATAAGTAAAGGAATTATAAAAATGGATGTAAAATCAGAAGTTATTGAAATTATTGATGAACTCTTCATGGAAGATGTTTCAGACATGATGGATGAAGACCTTTTCGATGCTGGTGTTCTTGATTCTATGGGAACAGTTGAGCTTATCGTTGAATTGGAATCACGTTTCGATATTCGTGTGCCAGTTTCAGAATTTGGTCGTGATGACTGGAACACAGCTAATAAGATTGTTGAAGGGGTAACGGAGCTTCGCAATGCTTAAGCGTTTATGGCAAATTTTTGGCCCTATAATCTGTGCCTTAGTCTTGGTAGTAATAGTTATTTTTTCCTACCCTCAAGGCAGAAAACATAGTTATGAGGTTGAAAAACGTAACGCAGTAACCTTGACAACTGAGAACTTTAAGAGCCGTATTAATAAGACGACAGCTCTTTCTGATAAGAATCATCGATTTGTCCCTTTCTTTGGGTCTAGTGAGTGGTTGCGTTTTGATGCCCTTCATCCAGCTGTTTTAGCTGAAAAATATGACCGTAACTATCGCCCATATTTTATTGGACAACGTGGGGCTGCCTCTCTAAACCAATATTTGGGAATGCAACAAATGCTTCCTGAATTGAAAAATGGGACAGCAGTCTATGTCTTGTCACCACAGTGGTTTACTAAAAAAGGTTACAATTCTGCGGCTTTCCAGCAGTTCTACAATAACGACCAACTTAGTAGTTTCTTAAGTCAAAATCAGACGGATGCAAATTCTCAATATGCTGCTCAGCGTATCTTAGAGATGAAACCTGAGATTACTATGAAATCTCAACTTTCTAAAGTGGCTAATGGGCAAGATTTAAATTCTCTTGATAAGACTTATATTCAATTTATGGCAGAGCTTAATAAGCGAGAAGATGCCTTGTTCAGTCCTTTTGCAGCATCAAATAATGCAAATTACGACAAGAAGGTTCTTCCTTATCTTAAAGAGTTGCCAGACAAGCTCTCTTACGAGGCACTTGACCAGGTTGCCGTGAGAGATGCAGAAGCCCATACCAAGTCAAACGATTTTGGTATTGATGACCGTTTCTATAAGAAACGTTTGGCTAAAAAGATTGGTAAACTTAAAGGTTTCCAAAAGAATCTTTCGTATGAAGTTTCACAAGAATACGGTGACCTACAGTTGGTGTTAAATCAATTTGCTAAGTCAAATACTAACGTCATCTTTGTCATCCCACCTGTTAATAGCAAGTGGATGGCTTATACGGGACTAAGTCAAGAAATGTATGATGCTACGGTTTCTAAAATCCGTTATCAATTGGAAAGTCAAGGCTTCACCAATATTGCTGACTTCTCAAAAGATGGAGATCAACCTTACTTCATGCAAGATACCATTCATATGGGATGGAAAGGTTGGGTAGCCTTTGACAAGGCTGTTGATCCATTTGTAAGTAATCCAACACCTGCACCTAGCTATAACTTGAACGACCGCTTTTATAGTAAGGATTGGGCAGGTTATACAGGGGCTCCTAGTCAGTTTAAGTAGTATTACTTAATAAATCAAAAAGGCTTGTTAAAGCCTTTTTATGTTATGATCTTTCCACGGTATCACCTTCATAAATTATAAAAAGGATTGGCGTAATTCCCAATCCTTTTTATCCTTTTAAGTTTTATAATACGTTAAACAGATCGTTATTTGTTTTTAGTTAGAGCTTTTCGAATTAAATCTGCAGGGATAATCAAAACCGCGATAAGAAGAGCAACGATATAGTGTTGAACGTCCATTGGTACGGTACTAAATACTTTACCACCGAATTGAATAATCAAGCTTTGAACAACAGCAATAGAAATCATTACAATTGAGAATTTCTTGTTTTCGCCGATATGTTCAAAAACATTGAATCCATTACTACGTGTATTAAGTGAGTTGAAAATGACAGCATAGATAAATACTGTAAAGGTGAATGTTGTTACCATTTCAAAGTTGCCAGTCCCATTTGTGATAAAGTCTTGGATACCACCAACATTTTTAAGAATAGCTAAACATACAAGAGTAATGAAGACGCTAGCTACACCAATAGCAGATTTCATATAGCCAGTAAGAATATTTGCCTTCTTAGCAACTGGCTTTTCATTCATGTAACGATCTAGGGTAGGCTCTTCACCAAAGGCAAGGGCAGCAAGTGTGTCCATGATAAGGTTAATCCAGAGAATTTGGATAATTGTAAATGGTTCTTTGAGGCCCAAAAGTGGTGAGAGAAGTGACATAGCAATTGTAGTCACGTTAACGGTTAATTGGAAGATAATGAATTTACTTACTGACTTACTCATAGTACGTCCATAGAGGACGGCTTTTTCAATCGAAGTCAATGAGTTATTCAAGATAACGATATCTGAGGCTTCACGTGCGACTTCAGTACCATCACCCATTGAGAATCCGACATCAGCCGATTTAAGGGCAGGTGAGTCATTGACTCCATCACCTGTCATACCAGCAACCATATCGAGGTCTTGAGTTGCCTCAATAAGACGTTTTTTATCCATTGGAAGGGCACGACTGACCACTTTTAAGTGAGGCAATTGTTGTTTGAGTTCTTGATCTGAGAGGGCAGAAAGTTCATCGTGAGTAAGGACAAGGTCATTTTGACCAGTAACGATACCGGCTTCTTTAGCGATAGCAACAGCGGTTTCTTTACGGTCACCAGTTACCATAACTACTTGAACCCCTGCACGGTTCATTGTTTCAACAGTTTGTTTAATTGAAGAACGAACGTTATCACGGATACATACGATACCAATCAAGACTTTATCATTACCATCTGTATTTAGGATAGCAAGCAAACGCATTGAACGATTAGCTTGTTCCAATGATAATTCTTGGAAACGAGCTTTAATATCATCTGTAAAGTTTTGTTTATTACCCTCTTTATCAAGATAGTAGTAGCAGTCGTTTAGGATGAATTCTGGAGCACCTTTGATGTAGGTTTTTCCATCGTTAGTCGTTACACTTGCGAATTTTGTTGCTGAGTTGAATTGTTGCTTCTCAGTAATTGTATTCGTATCGAAATCAAGTTGAGAACGTCCGATAAGGAAATCAAGAAGTGCACGATCAGTGGCGTTACTACCAACAGCACTGCCATCAGCTACCATGGCATCGTTATTAAGACCGATACCATTAATCATTTCAGCTTTTAGGCTATCTGACATTGTGTCAAAATCAGGAGCATCAGTTTCACCAGTAGCCGCATAAAGTGTTCCATCAGCAAGGAAGAAGTCAACTACAGATAGTTTACCTTCAGTGATAGTACCAGTCTTATCACTGAAGAGGATATTCATGTATCCGGCTGTTTCAATGGTATCAGGATGGCGAACCAAGATATTTTGAGCTAAAAGTCGTCCTGAGTTCATTGAAGAAACGAGTGCCAACATCATTGGAAGACCTTCTGGAACGGCCATGATGATGATTGTAACCGCAAAGAGAATTGTTTCAATGATAAGAAGGAAGATTGAACCACCATTGAGGTTATTAGCCTTATTAAGGGCAATAAAGCCTAAAACAAGGTTGATTACTGAATATGCAGCACCTGCACTATAACCGAGGACACCGATGTTTCCAGCAAGCTTGTTGAGTTTTTCTTTGGATGGTGAATCTTTACTATCTTCTTGAAGAGAAGTATTGATGCTTCCTAGAACGGTATTATCACCAATTTGTGTAGCTTCCATAACGGCTTCGCCTGAAGTAACAACTGTACCACGGAAGACTTTGAGCTCTGTAAAGAGGTCGGAAGAGTCTGGCTCTGCTTGATCACCAAGAGGAAGTTTTTTAGCATCTTCACTTTCACCATTAAGGACAGCTTGGTTTACTTTTAATTCACCTTCCAAGATGATACCATCAACTGGGATCTTGTCCCCTGATTGAAGGAGAATCTGATCACCTTTCACAATATCATCAACGAGAACCTCTTTAAGTTTACCATCACGATAAACCTTAGCATTAGTTTTTGAAGCCTCTTCCTGAAGAGTGTTGAACTTTTGCTCATTTCGGTATTGTGAGACTGCTGAAAATCCTGTAGACATCAAAATGGCGAAAATTAGTGAGATAGCCTCATACCAATTAGCTTCACCAATAGCAGGGAAAATCATTCCAACAAAGTTGAAGATGATTTTTAATCCTAAGGCAGCCAAGAGGATAAGAATCCATTGATCTTGGAAGGCTTCGATAAAGATTGAGAGGAGCGAGTTTGCCTCTTTACTAGAGAGCCTATTATCGCCATGGGCGTTTTTACTTGCTTGAACTTCAGCAGAAGTCAAGCCTTTAAATTTTTTCATTTAAGGTTTTGTATCCTTTCTAAATTATTACTGAGTTTTAAGGCTAGTAAATTATAAGCCAAAAAGTTCATCATTACAGTCACGATAACTGAATAACCATCAGTAAGTATTATACTTTATTTTACTATTAAGTTGTTGATTTTTCACCAATAGAATATTGAAGTTTCTTTTCTCTTTAGCAAGTGTAGGAGTGTACAAAGAACCCGCATTTTTTATTTAGAGATAATTCTGTTTTTTCACCTTCAATTCATACAACCCTCTCACCGCATTGCATCCATAGATGGCCTGAGCCTGTTCCATATCTTTTAAGGTCAAGACTTTTTCTTTAAGCTTATTATCAGCAATAAGTCTTTGTCTGTAGATGCCATTTAAGAGGCCGAGGTGAACGGGTGGTGTGTAGAGTTGGTCTTTGATTTTAAGAACGATGTTACCGATAGAGGTTTCTAGGAGTTGCCCCTCATGATTATAATAAATTTGTTCGTGAGGTTCGATACTAAGGTGAGGACGGTAACTTGTTTTGAAGAAGGTATAGGGGCTATCCAACGGATGCCTTTGCTCAACTAACCTTGCTTGGCAGAAGTCATTGGATAAGTTTGTTAATTGGGTATGTTCAAACTTCAGTTCACCATCTTTTGCAAGTGACATTTTAAGACGGTAGTCTTTGTCAAGGTTTAGTGATTGGCACAGAGCTTCGACTTGATAGTGTGCTTTTTCTGCATTGAAAGGATAGTCAAAGTAGCGACTGCTCTCTTGCAAGCGTTTCATATGCTCCTCAAGAAATAGCAGTTTTCCTTGATGGACACGACCAGTTGAAATGAGATTGAATTTGGGGTTCTGACGGTATAGAACAGCAGCTTTTTGCTTGGTTTCTTCATATTCAGCTTCCCAGTTGCTATCCCAGGTAATACCTCCTCCGACACCATAGATAGCCTTGGTTCCTTCCATTTGTAGTGTCCGAATGGCCACGTTGAAAATACTAGGTCCCTTTGGTACCAAGATACCAATAGCTCCACAATAGACACCTCGAGGCTGTTTTTCAACCTTCTTAATAATCTCCATGGTTGCTATTTTGGGAGCACCTGTAATCGATCCGCATGGAAAAAGAGCTTGGAAGACATCGCTTAAACGACTATTTGGTAGGAGTTGCGTCTCAATAGTTGAAGTCATTTGCCAAACCGTAGAGTATTGTTCAACTTGGCAAAGGCTCTTGACATCTTCACTTCCTATTTTTGAAATACGATTCATGTCATTTCTAAGAAGATCGACAATCATCATATTTTCAGAGCGATTTTTCTGATCCTGAGCTAGCCATTGTGCTCGTTCGAGGTCAGTTTCAGTTGTCAAGCCACGATTGGTGGTACCTTTCATTGGACGAGTGGTCAGTCTATCACCATCTTTTTTAAAAAAGAGTTCTGGGCTTATGGAAATGATAGAGACATCATCGTGCTGAATAAAGGCATTGTAATGTGCATTTTGCTCAACAACCAATCGGTTATAGATGGCAAAGGGATCAGCTGTCAGCTTCTGTTGAAGTTGAACAGTATAATTGACCTGATAAGTATCACCCTGTCGAATATGGTGGTGTATTTGCTCAATAGCAGCCTTGTACTCCTCTGCAGAAGTTAGCTCTTGCCAAGATTTTGGTAAGGCAATTGGCTCATAAGCAAGTGGAATAGGCTCTATTTGAACAGTTTCATGAATAGTGAAGTAGAGGAGATACTCTGACATTAATGGACCAGCAATAACCTGAAATTTTGTCTCGAAGGCAGGAGCTGCTTCATAGGAAACATAACCTACTGCATAATAGCCTTCATTTTGATAGGCTTCGACTTCAGCTAAAAGGTGCTTAACTTCCTTAATGTTCTTTGTTTTTAGTTCTTTAATGGCATCAGTAAAGATTTGTCTGGCGCCAAGTTCCTTAAAATCAATAACAGTTTTCTTATGCATACTTAAAGTATAACATAAGAAGTTTCCCTCTGGTTCTTTTTCATGTTTTAATTCTCTTTCTCAAAATTTTAACTAAAAATGAACTTTTTTGACAGTTTTACATATGTTATAATAGTGGTGACTAAAAGAAGATTTCAGAGGGAAGTATGACAAAAAAAAACAATTTAAAGAAGGGTAACAGCAGTTTTTTACAAAAAAAAATGAAAAGAGGGACATCTAAAAGTAATTCATGGAAGCATCAAATGTATGAGCTAGAAATTGCCATTGCTAAAGAGTCAAGTAACAAAAAAAGAAATGAACTAATTAAAATTCATAATGGCTATATGAGTGAGTATGATAGCTTAAAGAAACAAATCATTTGGTTAGCCGTATTAGGAATTTGTTTCTTATTGGTATTGGTAGTTTTTGGTTATTATATTTGGAAAAGTTACAATAGTGAGAATATGTCTTATACATCATCTTGCCTTCAAGAGAAAGTACTGAGCACTTATAGAGCTTAGTGTTCCAATCCTAGTAAATAATAGAGTCTCTAGACAAAAGTCTAGGGATTTTTTTGTTAAAAAAGGTTTTATCAGGTTGATGTATAGTTATTAGCTATAACAATATCTAAACAAAAGGAGATAACGGTAGCTAGAAACCCATTACTTTATAGGTTATAGTCTAAAACTATATATAGAGAAAACTAATAGCAATTATACAGCCACCCATTTCTTTGGTAAGATAAGTTCAACAACAAAGAGGAGGACACAAGATGTCAACTACTATCATTGGTTTCCCACGTTTGGGTGAATTCCGCGAATTAAAATTTACAACAGAAAAATACTTTAGAAATGAAATTACTGCAGATGAACTCTTAGCAGCAGCCAAAGACTTACGTGCAAAACACTGGAATATTGTTAAAGAGAAGGGTATCAGTGAAATTCCTTCAAATGATTTTTCACATTACGATAACTTCCTTGATGCAGCTTTCCTTTTCAACGTCGTACCTGAATCTGTTCAAAACTTGGATTTGACAGATCTTGAACGTTACTTTGCTTTGGCGCGTGGTTACCAAGGTGAAAAAGGGGATGTACGTGCCCTTCCTATGAAAAAATGGTTTAACACTAACTACCATTACATCGTTCCTAAATTTGAAAAAACAACAGAAGTTAAACTTGCTGGTCACAAGATTTTTGATGAGTACCAAGAAGCTAAAGAATTGGGACTTAACACACGTCCAGTTGTCGTTGGACCATTCACTTTCCTTCAATTATCTGACTTTGAAGATGGTGTGAAAGCAGAAGACTTTGTAGACAGCTTTGTGGCAGCTTACCAAGAAGTCTTTGCAAAATTGGCAGAACTTGGTGCAACTCGTATTCAACTCGATGAGCCAGCTCTTGTTAAAGATTTGACAGCTGAAGAAAAAGCTCTCTTCTTGAACCTATACAACAAACTTTTGGCTGATAAGAAAGGTCTTGAAGTCTTGATCCAAACTTACTTTGGTGACGTTCGTGATGTCTACAATGACCTTGTGAACTTGCCAGTTGATGGTATTGGTCTTGACTTTGTTGAAGGTAAGAAAACACTTGAATTGGTTAAAGGTGGTTTCCCAGCTGATAAGACTCTCTATGCCGGTATCGTCAATGGTAAAAACATCTGGCGTAACAACTACGACAAGAGTCTTGCAATTCTTGAACAAGTTCCAGCGGAAAATGTTGTTTTGACAACATCTTGTTCACTTCTTCATGTACCATTTACAACTGCTAATGAAGAATTTGAACCAGCTATCTTGAATCACTTTGCTTTTGCGGTTGAAAAATTGGACGAATTGCGTGATTTGGATGCTATCCGCAATGGTCAAGGTGAAGAAGCCCTTGCTGCTAACAAAGAACTCTTTGCGACTGAGCGTGTTGGTGAAAATGCTGAACTTCGTGCCCGTATTGCAGGCTTGACTGAAGCTGATTATACTCGTTTGCCAGCATTTGCAGAACGTGAAGCGATTCAAAAAGATGCTTTCAAACTTCCATTGCTTCCAACAACAACTATCGGTTCATTCCCTCAAACTAAGGAAGTTCGTGCGAAACGTTTGGCTTTCCGTAAGAATGAATTGTCACAAGAAGAATACGATGCTTTCCTTGCTGAAATCACTGATGAATGGATTAAATGGCAAGAAGAAGTTGGATTTGATGTGCTTGTACACGGTGAATTCGAACGTAACGACATGGTTGAATACTTTGGTCAAAACTTGTCAGGTTACCTCTTCTCTAAAAATGGTTGGGTTCAATCATACGGTATGCGTGGGGTTAAACCACCAATCATCTGGGGTGATGTGACTCGTCTTAACCCAATCACTGTGAAATGGTCTAGCTACGCACAAAGCCGTACAGACAAACCTGTTAAAGGTATGTTGACTGGACCTGTTACTATCCTTAACTGGTCATTCCCACGTGAAGATATCTCTATCAAGGATTCAACTCTTCAAATTGCTCTTGCAATCAAAGATGAAGTTCTTGACCTTGAAGCTGCAGGCGTTAAAATTATCCAAATTGACGAAGCTGCTCTTCGCGAAAAATTGCCACTTCGTCGTAGTGACTGGTATGAAGACTACCTCGACTGGGCAATTCCAGCCTTCTGTTTGGTACACTCAACAGTAGCACCAGACACACAAATCCACACTCACATGTGTTACTCAGAATTTACAGATATCATCCCAGCTATCGACAACTTGGATGCTGACGTTATCTCATTTGAAGCTAGTCGTTCAAATCTTGAAATCTTGGATGAACTTAAAGCTCAAAACTTCCAAACAGAAGTTGGACCTGGGGTTTACGATATCCACTCACCACGTGTCCCACAAGACGGTGAAATTGACCACACTATCGAAGCAATCTTGGCTAAAGTACCAAGCGGTAAAGTATGGATCAACCCTGACTGTGGTTTGAAGACTCGCGGAATCAAAGAAACTAAAGAAAGCTTGATCAAGCTTGTAGAAGCTGCAAAAGCAGCTCGCGAAAACTTGTAAGCAGAAGTTATCATACGTTGAAGACCTTCTTCCTTAAGTGTAGAAGGTTTTCAATAGCAAATAATTTTCTAAAGATTTTTGCAAGCAGGCTATGATTAACACGTGTTTAACTCTACTTATGAAGTCAATAGGCACTTAAAACAGCTTTTGTCTTAACAAAAATCTAAAAAGAAGAAGGTATAAAATATGACAAGCCAAACACCATCACTCTCTTTTGAAGTCTTTCCACCTAATCCTGCAGTAGGTAACGAAAAAATTCTACGTGCCCTTGAGGATATGCAAGGATTGGCTCCACACTTTATCAGTGTGACAGCTAGTAATAACAAATATAATATCAAAGAGACGACGGTTCCTTTGGCAGATCATATTCAAAATGACCTAGCCATCCCAACGATTGCCCACCTTCCGGCTATCTATTTGAGTAAAGAAAAGGTTGCTGATACCTTACGTGACTTGGATGCTGTTGGTGTACACCGTATCTTAGCCCTACGTGGTGATATCATTCCTGGTGTGGAACCTCTTAAAGACTTTAGATATGCCACTGATTTGATTGAGTTTATTAAGGAAGAAGCTCCTCAATTTGATATCATCGGTGCCTGCTATCCTGAAGGGCATCCAGATTCGCCAAATCAAATCTCTGATATCCAAAACCTTAAGAAAAAGGTTGATGCAGGTTGTTCTAGCCTTGTAACTCAACTCTTCTTTGACAATGAACGTTTCTATGATTTTCAAGATAAATGTACCTTGGCTGGAATTGATGTACCAATTCATGCGGGTATTATGCCTATTTTGAATCGTAACCAAGCCCTACGTTTGCTTAAGACTTGTGAGAATATCCATTTACCACGTAAGTTCCGTGCCATTTTGGATAAGTATGAGCATGATCCTGAGTCACTTAGAGCGGCAGGTCTTGCCTATGCTATTGACCAGATTGTCGATCTTGTTACGCAAGATGTTGCAGGCGTTCACCTCTACACCATGAATAATGCAGAGACCGCTCGTCATATTCATGGAGCTACTCATTCCTTGTTTAAGCATCATTCACAAGTTAGCGCTCTATAATTAAATCATAAAACTACCACCTATAGATTAGTCTATAGGTGGTTGCTTGTTTCGAGTAGTAAAATGGGTGACTTGCTTACAATCCTAGTATTGTCGCGTATAAAAAAGACTTAGAGCTTAGCTCTAAGTCTTAAATATTATTCGCCTACGAAAGCATTGATTTCTGCTTCGATATTAGCAATTTTTTCTTTAGCATCTGCTTCAGATTCACCAACTGTAGCGATGTAGAATTTGATTTTTGGTTCTGTACCTGAAGGACGAACGGCAAACCATGAATCATCAGCCAAGATGTATTTAAGCACGTTACTTGGAGGAGTTGTCAATTTTTCAACGCCGTCAGCAGTAGTAGCTGTTTGTTCCAAGAAGTCTTCTGTCTTAGCAATGTCTGTGTTGTTGAATTGTTTAGGAGCATTGTCACGGAATTTATCCATGATTTTCTTGATTTCAGCAGCTCCGTCAACACCTGAAAGGGTAACAGAGATAGTTTTTTCTGCGAAGTAACCATATTGTTTGTAGATTTCTTCGATACCGTCTGCCAAAGTCATGCCACGTGAACGGTAGTAAGCAGCGATTTCAGCAACGATAAGAACAGCTTGGATAGCGTCTTTGTCACGTACGAATGGTTTGATGAGGTAACCGAAGCTTTCTTCGAAACCAAGCATGTAAGTGTGGTTGTGTTGTGTTTCAAATTCATGAATTTTTTCACCGATAAATTTGAAACCAGTCAAGACGTTAAACATAGTTGCGCCGTAGCTTTCTGCAATCTTAGTCACCAACTCAGTTGATACGATTGATTTACAGAGGGCAGCATTGGCAGGAAGGGTACCAGCTGTTTTGTGAGCTTCAAGAATGTATTTAGCAATGATAGCTCCGATTTGGTTACCAGAAAGGTTGAGGTAAGAACCGTCTGGTTGGCGGATTTCAACACCAAGGCGGTCAGCATCGGGATCAGTTGCAACCAATACATCAGCGTCTACTTTGCGACCAAGTTCTTCAGCAAGAGCAAATGCTTCTTGGTTTTCAGGGTTTGGAGATTTAACAGTTGAGAAGTCAGCATCTGGAACAGCTTGAGCTTCAACAACTTGAACAGCTTCAAATCCAGCTTGCGCAAGAGCACGACGTGCCAACATTTCACCAGTACCATGAAGTGGAGTGTAGACAATCTTCATGTCACGACCGTATTCATTGATTAAGTCTTGGTTGATGTTAACGCCTTTAACTTCTTTCAAGTATTCAGCGTCGACGTTTTCACCGATAACTTCAATCAAGCCGCTAGCTTTGCTTTCTTCAAGGTCAGCCAATTGCACAGTGAAAGGATTTTCGATAGCACGGATGTAGTCTGTCAATGCATCTGCATCTGCTGGTGGCATTTGTCCACCATCTTCTCCGTAAACCTTGTAACCATTAAATGGTGCAGGGTTGTGGCTGGCTGTTACCATGATACCAGCAAATGTGTGAAGATGACGTACTGCAAATGACAATTCAGGTGTTGGACGAAGGCTTTCAAATACGTAAGATTTAATACCGTGAGCTGCCAAAACTTGTGCAGATTCAAATGCAAATTCTGGAGAGAAGTGACGGCTGTCATAGGCAATAGCAACACCACGTTTTTTAGCTTCTTCCCCTTTTGAGTCAATCAATTGGGCCAAACCTTCAGTTGCTTGGCGAACAACGTAAATGTTAATGCGGTTAGTACCAGCACCAATCAATCCACGCATACCAGCTGTACCGAATTCAAGGTTGGTATAGAAGGCATCTTCTTTCGTTTTTTCATCCATTGCGACCAACTCATCATGAAGGTAAGCAGGCAATTCAGCGAAGTCGAGCCATTTTTGATAATTTTCAGTGTAAGACATAGCAATCTCCTTTATATTTTTAACCGCTTACATTATAACAAATTTTTTCAGAAAATTCTAGCGATAATTGTAAATCTTTTTAAAAAGAAAATGGTATCTAAAATGTAAATGAAAATAAAAGAGCCAAGACATATCAGTCTCGACCTAACTAATTATTTTAATCTTTCAAGTGTCGGAACGGCTGCAGTTGTGACAAGAACTGTAGCAATAACTTCAATAAGAGAGTTTGTTGTCAAAATTAAAGCAAGAAAATGTTGAAAACTACCACCATAGATGTTACCGAAGAAGATATAAATTCCCAATAGAACAAAAATGGTATTGGTCATAGACCCGACAATAGCAGCTGTCACTAAACCAGTACGATTGTGTAGCCATCGATAGACGAAGTAAGGAGTCACTCCGATTAAAATACGTGGAAACAGTGCAATAATGAGAGAATAGAGATTTCCATGTGAGACAAAGGGACTAAAGAGGAAACTTGCTGGCGTCAAAACCAATGTATTCATGGTCACACTAAAGAGGCCCATGAGGAGTCCCAAAATAGTTCCGATTCTAGGTCCATAAATGACGGAAGCGATAACAACAGGAATATGAACTAAGGTCGGTTGAATACCAGACGGAACAAATTCGAGAATGAAGGAAGTTACAAAATGAATGGTGAGCATTACTGCAAAAAAGATGGCAATTCTTGCAATAGCGGTTGATTTTTTCATAAAAATTCTCCTTAACAGTTTATAGAATAGTATCTGATTTTCGGCACTATCCATAGATTAAATGATTTACTTTTTCAATCGTAAAAGCATAGGAGTGATACTTACTGTCAAAAGTCCAGCAATAATCATTTCAGCAATCGAATTTGTTGTGAAAATGGTTGCCATCAGTGTTTTGCCACCTGCTGTGTAGAAGTTAGGGATTAGGAAGTAGATGCCAAGAAGTACGAAAAATGTATTTGTGAAAGCACCTAAAACCCCAGATAAAGTCAGACCTAGACGGTTTTGAAGTAATTTGTAGATAAAGTAAGGGAAAATACCGATTAGGATACGAGGAACGATGGCAATGACTGCAGATGCCCAAGTTCCCCCTTCAACAAAAGGACTAAAGAGATAGCTACTAACCGTATAGATAACAGTGTTTCGAATAATACTCATAATTCCCATGAAGCCACCCAAATAAGCTCCAATTTTAGGACCGTAGACGATGCTAGCGATAATAACTGGGATATGGGTTAGGGTTGGTTTGATTGGAAGTACAAAAGCAGCAAAGATGGTTTGACTAAGTACTTCGATAACAACCATAGTCGCTATCAAGAGCGCTAACTGCGCTGTTTGGTTTGCTTTATTTTTCTTATTCATCATAAACTCCTTTTTATTCTCTACAAGGCTATTTTGTTAAAGCATTGTCAATGGATTCAATAATGTCATCGATATCAGCTAAGGCACCGCGTCCCGTATCTCCACAAGCCAGTAAACCTGATTTTGGAAGAATTTCTTGGTAGCCAAGGTCATGCAAAGTATCTAAATTTTTCCTAGTCAGTGGATTTTCATACATTTTCGTATTCATTGCAGGGGCAATTAGTTTTGGGGTAGTGCTAGGTAAAGCTAAAGCAGTAGCAGTAAGCATATTATCGGCCATACCATGTGCTAATTTGGCAATGGTATTTGCTGAAGCTGGAACTACAATAAAGAGGTCAGCTTCTTTTCCTAAGTCAATATGATTAATACGTTCAGCTAATTTTTCTTCCATGACATCAGTGTGAACGGGGTTCTTCGAGAGAACTTGAAGTGTCAGAGGGGTGATAAAGGCTTGAGCAGCTTCAGTCATAATGACGTGAACATCATAACCTTTTTTCTTTAACCTGCTTGTTAGATCGGCTGCTTTATAGGCAGAAATTGATCCTGAAACAGCAAGGATGATACGTTTAGTCATGGCATATCCTTTCAAATAAGGCTCGAGCAATCGCAGATTTAGTCGTAACTTTCTCCTCGTTTTTTTCGTCAACAAGATAGGCAATATGCTGATTTGGAGTAATGTCACTCAAGTCGTTGGCAACAATAATATCAGCTTTGTTGTGTTTCAGACTTGCACGAGCAACCTCAAAAAGCTCTTCTTTACTTACATTAACTAGAAGTTTGAAGCCAATCAATTGAATATCAGGATTCCATTGTTTGACGAGGCTAATGACCTTCGGTGTTTTTTTAAGAAAAAGAACCTGATAATCAGAAGCCGATGATATCTTGCTTTCAGTGTTAGATTTATGCAAGAATTGAGCGAGATCTTCGGTGTCCTCCAGTTCAGCAAAATCCGTCATATAAATAGGAGTATAATCAGAGACTGCCATACTATGTATAAGAACATCGTGCTCTTTGACGAGTGGCTCCATCTTTTTGAGAAGACTTTCTACGTTCGTAATTTCTGTAATCTTTAGATTTTCTTTCGGTTCTGGTTTAACCGCTGTCTTGGTCGTTACTAAGGTTACTTGGTGACCCTTAGCCAAGAAAAGTTCAGCGATTTCCTTTCCTAGATAACCTGTTGAATGGTTTGTGATTCCACGTACAGCATCAATCTTTTCAGTGGTACCACCCGATGTAATCAAAATTTTCATAGTAGTATTGTACTAAAAATTGGGTCTTTAGTAAATAAAAAGTAAGTATTTTTGAGGCGTACCCCTATAAATTAAAGTTATAACGATTTATAACAAAACAAAAACCGAACATTGAAAAGTAATTAACCAAAAATAATGCGTTTTTTATCAAACTCTGATATAATAGATTCTAGAAAAATATAGAGGAGTGTCTCATGAAAACAGATATCGAAATTGCTCAAAGTGTAGAATTAAAACCAATCACTGAAGTAGTTGAAAAAGTTGGAATCGGCTTTGACGATTTGGAACTCTACGGAAAATATAAGGCAAAATTGTCATTTGATAAAATCAATGCTGTCAAAGACAATAAGCCAGGAAAATTGATTTTGGTGACAGCTATCAACCCAACACCAGCTGGTGAAGGGAAATCAACCATGTCAATTGGTCTTGCAGATGCTCTTAACAAAATTGGTAAGAAAACAATGATTGCCCTTCGTGAACCATCACTTGGTCCGGTTATGGGAATCAAAGGTGGTGCTGCAGGTGGTGGTTACGCTCAAGTGCTTCCGATGGAAGATATCAACCTCCACTTCACAGGGGATATGCACGCTATTACTACAGCAAATAATGCTTTGTCAGCCCTTCTTGACAATCATATCCACCAAGGAAATGCTCTCGGCATTGACCAACGTCGTATCATTTGGAAACGTGTGGTTGACCTTAATGACCGTGCGCTTCGTCATGTAAACGTTGGTCTTGGCGGACCACTTAATGGTATTCCACGTGAAGATGGTTTTGATATTACTGTTGCGTCTGAAATCATGGCGATTCTTTGCTTGGCTACTGATATTAATGACCTTAAAGAACGTTTGGCTAACATTGTAGTTGCCTACCGTTATGACCGTACACCTGTTTATGTACGTGATCTTGAAATTGAAGGTGCGCTTACACTTATTCTTAAAGATGCCATCAAACCTAACTTGGTACAGACAATTTATGGGACACCAGCCTTGGTACACGGTGGTCCATTTGCCAACATCGCTCACGGATGTAACTCAGTTCTAGCTACAGCTACAGCTCTTCGTTTGGCTGATTATACGATTACTGAAGCAGGTTTCGGTGCTGACCTTGGTGCTGAAAAATTCCTTGATATCAAGACTCCAAACCTCCCAACAACTCCTGATGCTGTTGTTATTGTTGCGACACTTCGTGCCCTTAAAATGCACGGTGGAGTAGCCAAAACCGACCTCTCTGAAGAAAATGTTCAGGCTGTTCGTGATGGTTTCGCAAACTTGAAACGTCATGTGGAAAACGTTCGTAAATTTGGTCTTCCAGCAGTCGTTGCTATTAACGAGTTTATTGCTGATACAGAAGATGAAATTGCAGCCCTTAAAGAACTTTGTGCAGAAATCGATGTTCCTGTTGAATTGGCTAGCGTTTGGGCTAATGGTGCTGATGGTGGTATTGACCTTGCCAACGCAGTAGTTGATGCTGTTGAAAATGGTAATGCTGACTATAAACGTCTTTATTCTGATGATGATAGCTTGGAAGCAAAAATCACTAAGATTGTTACTGAAATTTATGGTGGTAAATCAGTTGTCTTCGAGAAAAAAGCTAAGAACCAGCTCAAACAATTTGCAGAATTCGGTTGGGATAAATTGCCAGTATGTATGGCCAAAACACAATATAGCTTCTCAGATAACCAATTCTTACTTGGAGCACCAGAAGGTTTTGATATCACTATCCGTGAATTTGTTCCTAAAACAGGTGCTGGATTTATCGTAGCTCTTACAGGTGACGTCATGACTATGCCTGGTCTTCCAAAAGTACCAGCAGCCCTCAAGATGGACGTAGCTGAAGACGGAACAGCTGTTGGTTTGTTCTAAGAAGAAATATCGATATAAAACAGTACCTGTTGGTGCTGTTTTTTCGTTTCAGTTATGAAAAACTTAAGGAAAGTTTAGTAGACTAAAGCTAAATAAAATAAGATTAAAGCACTAGATGATTATGTCTATTTTAGATATAATGATAAAACTTAGTCAAAGTGTTATTTGTATCTTTGACATCAAACAAGGGAGATAATTATGATTAAAATACTACTAGTAGAAGATGATTTGAGTTTGTCGAACTCAGTTTTTGATTTTTTAGATGACTTTGCTGATGTGATGCAAGTCTTTGATGGTGATGAAGGACTCTATGAAGCTGAAAGTGGCGTCTATGATTTGATTCTTTTAGACCTTATGTTACCTGAAAAAGATGGTTTCACGGTTCTTAGAGAATTACGTGAAAAGGGTGTAACAACCCCTGTACTTATCATGACGGCTAAGGAAAGTCTAGACGATAAGGGGCACGGCTTTGAACTGGGTGCAGATGACTATCTAACCAAACCTTTCTATTTAGAAGAGTTGAAGATGCGTATTCAAGCACTTTTGAAACGATCTGGTAAATTTGACCAAAACACACTTTCTTTTGGTGATGTTCGTGTCAATCTTGCTACAAATTCAACCTTTGTGGGGGATAAAGAAGTAGAACTTCTTGGTAAAGAGTTTGATTTATTAGTTTACTTCTTACAAAATCAAAATGTCATCTTGCCTAAGTCACAAATTTTTGATCGTCTTTGGGGATTTGATAGTGATACCACAGTATCAGTTGTAGAGGTTTATGTTTCTAAAATTCGTAAGAAACTTAAAGGAACAGACTTTGCTGCCAATCTCCAAACCTTGAGAAGTGTGGGGTATATTTTGAAGAATGCTGACTAAATTTTTCAATTATCTCTTTAGGAGAATCAAGTCAGACGGATTTAAGTCGTTCATTCATTTCTTTGCTACTTTTTCTGGTATTTTCCTTATCATGACTGTCATGATTTTGCAGATTCTGAGTTATGGCGTTTATTCCAATGTGGACTCTAGTCTGAAAATGGCAGCCACTAAGACCAATTCTTATTTAGAAATGGAAATGCTAAAACGGGAACTTTTTCTGACTTCTGAGGTGGATCAAAATAATACGACAACCATTTACCAAGCCTATGATACTAAAGAGTCGACAGCTGAAACACCTGACTCGAGTGGCTCTAAAAAAGAACCTAAGAAGAAATCAAAAATTGAAGATGCCCCTCACGATTTATCTGTTGCGGCAAACACCAGTGTCTTAGTGCTTGATAAGAATGGAAAAGTCCTCAATGTCGTTGATAAATTTTCAAGCTTATCCAATTTACCAATAGATAAAAATAACATTGATGTTATCAGCAAGGGAAGTTCTCAGAATTATTTCGATCAAACGGAAAAGTATCGCCTGATCACTGAGAAAGTAGACAATAGTCTCTATCCTGATGCTAAGTATCTTGTTATTGCGATTAATACAACTCAATTGGAAGAAGCCACTGAACGTTATGTTAAGCTAATTGTCATCATGATGAGTTTCTTCTGGCTCTTATCTGTTGCGGCTAGTATGTATTTGGCCAAGTGGTCAAGACGTCCTATTCAGGAAAGCTTGGAGAAGCAGAAAGCTTTTGTTGAAAATGCTAGTCATGAGTTACGGACACCACTTGCTGTGATTCAAAACAGGTTAGAAGTTCTTTTCCGCAAGCCTGAGAGCACTATTTTAGATAATTCAGAGAATATTGCTTCAAGTCTTGACGAAGTACGTAATATGCGTCTTTTGACGACTAATCTCTTGAACTTGGCTCGTCGTGACGATGGTATTAAACCAGAAATCGAAACCTTAGAACCTGCTTTCTTTGATACAGTATTTACCAACTATGCCATGATTGCAGAAGAAAATGAGAAAGGTTTCACGGGTCAAAACCAAGTTAGTCGTCCAATCCAAACTGATAAAACGCTATTGAAACAGTTAATGACTATTTTATTTGATAATGCTATTAAATATACGGAAGATGACGGACATGTTACCTTTACTGTTCGCACTAATGACCGCCATCTTTATATTTCTGTAGCTGATAATGGTCCTGGAATATCAGATAGTGATAAGAAAAAAATCTTTGATCGATTTTATCGCGTAGATAAGGCTAGAACCAGACAAAAAGGTGGGTTTGGACTTGGCTTATCCCTAGCGCAACAAATTGTTTTAGCCCTTAAAGGAACAATTGTTGTTAAAGATAATCAACCAAAGGGAACGATTTTTGAAGTTAAGATTACCGGAGTTTAATTAATAAAGAAAACCTGCTAGGAGATAAGCTAGCAGGTTTTTTGGGCTTGAATATACAATATAAGTGCACAAT